>CAZASB010000051.1:0-20487 GCA_964487655.1 uncultured Planctomycetaceae bacterium | reverse complement strand
CGCTTCGAGGAGGAAACCCTCTGGCTCACCCAGCATCAGATGGCCGACCTGTTTCAGGTAGATAAGTCCGGCGTGAGCCGGCATTTGCGAAACGTTTTCCAGTCGGGCGAACTATTGCACGACGCAGTTGTTGCAACATTTGCAACTACTGCCGACGACGGCAAGACCTACCAAGTCGAGCACTACAATCTTGATGCTGTTATTTCGGTGGGATATCGTGTAAACAGCTTGAGGGGTACCCAGTTCCGCATTTGGGCTACACAACGCCTGCGGGAGTACCTGATCAAGGGGTTCGCCCTGGACGATGAGCGACTCGAGGCCGCCGGAGGCGGGAATTACTTCGAGGAACTACTCTCGCGGATTCGCAACATTCGGGCGTCGGAAAAGCTTTTTTGGCGAAAAGTGCTCGACATTTACGCCACCAGTATCGACTACGATCCGAGGGCGGAAATATCGCAGGAGTTTTTCAAGGTGGTGCAGAACAAGATGCACTGGGCCGCGCACGGTCACACGGCCGCCGAGATCGTCGCCCGGCGTGCCGACGCGAATCAACCGAACATGGGGATGACCAACTGGCCCGCCGACTCAATCCGCAAGACCGATGTGAGCATCGCCAAGAACTACCTTCAGCCCGAGGAAATTGACGTTCTTAACCGCATGGTGACGGTGTACCTAGAACTGGCGGAATTGCAGGCGCTCAATCGAAAGCCCATGTACATGCGCGACTGGGTCGCCCGGCTCGACGATTTTCTGCGAATGACCGAGCGCGATATTCTTACCCACGCCGGAGCGGTCAGCCACGAAGATGCTTTGATGAAGGCATCGGAAGAGTACGAAGCATATCGGCGACGGACACTCAACGAACCGTCACCCGTAGAAAGACATTTCATCGAAGCGGTGGAAGAGGCGAAACAAATTGAGCACCAGCGAAAACATAGGTGCCGCAAGGAAGGCAAATAGCTATGGCCATACAGCACGTCAATGCAATCAGCAACCGCCTGAGCCTCCGCAGCGTCGCTCACTGGAGCTTCCTGCCCGGGTGTGCGAAATCGTATCATTGGCCAAGGATGTCGAACCTGACCATCTTACGACTGCTCGCCGAGCACGTCGTTGAGGACGTCTTCACTGACGTAGATGGGGAGGGCCGGTTCGCAGGTGACGGCAACGGCGATGGCGTCGGAAGGGCGGGCATCGATCTCAATCAGTTCGCCCTCATGACGCACGCGCAGCCTTGCAAAATAGGTATGTTCCTTCAACTCACAAATCATCACGTCCTGCAATTCCGCGCCGAGGGCCTCGACAATCCCGACAATCAGGTCGTGGGTCAGCGGACGGGGCGTCCTGAAGCCTTTCACGCGACGATCAATGCTGGTCGCCTCGAAAATACCGATCAGAATCGGGAAGGTCCGGTCACCGTCGACTTCCTTGAGGTAGATCACCTGCTGGTCGTCGACTTCACTAATGATAATGCGTGACAATTCCATGTGGACAGGCATGTCGAGTTCCTTCCTCGCGTGTTCCCAGAAAAAGCCGAACGGTGCCAATGCGGATGGTACCATTATAGTCCCTCCACCGCGTCGGTGCCCAGTGGGTGGCTTCAGGGAATCCCCCCTAGAAAGCCCGGACCAAAATGCGGGTTGCGATCGTTTCGACGTGGTCGTGGTGGGCGCGGGGCCGAGCGGGCTGCTGGCCGCCATTCGGGCCGCCGAGCGGGGCCGCTCAACCGTGCTGCTGGAAAAAAACCGCGGGCCGGGCGCCAAACTCCTTATTTCCGGTGGCGGACGGTGCAACCTGACCCATGCGTGCGACGAACGGGGAATTGCCGTGGCGTTTGGGCCCGCAGGACGATTCCTGCGTTCACCCCTGGCCGCGTTTGGGCCCGCGGAACTCGTCGATTGGTTTCGTGACGAGGGCGTGCCTACCTACGTCGAGCCCGGCGGGAAGGTCTTTCCTGCAAGCGATCGCGCGGCCGATGTGCTCGACGCGCTGCTCGCGCGACTCAGACGAAGCGGCGCCCAGCTCGCAACGTCCGAACCGGTTGTCGATATCCTGCGATTGGCCGAGGGTTTCTTGGTGGTAACGACGCAACGCCGTTTGCACGTTGACGCCGTAATCGTTGCCACCGGCGGCATGAGTTATCCGGCATGTGGCGCCACGGGCGACGGCTATCGTTGGTTGGCGTCGTTGGGGCACACGATCCATTCGCCGCGCCCGGCACTTGTTCCACTGACGACCGATGCCGCGTGGGCGCGGCGTCTTGCGGGGATTGCGTTGCAGGATGTGCTGGTGCGTGTTATCGATCCGGGATCCACTCCGTTGCCTGCCACGGAGGGGCACAGGCAGGCTTCCCACACGCTCGCCGAGCGACGCGGGGCGGTCCTTTTCACCCATTTCGGGCTTTCCGGCCCAGCCCCGATGGACGTCAGCCGTGCCGTCACCCAGCATGACAGCCCGAGCCGCTTGCGACTGCAATTCGACTTCCTACCCGACACGCGGCCCAACGACCTGGACGCCTCGATTCGACGCCTCGCGGCCGACACGGGACGGAAATTCGTTGCGAGCCTGCTGCCACGCATCTTCCCCCGGAGCCTGGCCGAGGCACTGGTCGAGCAGGCGGGGCTGCCGCTTGATCGGCGCGGCGCGGAATTGAGCAAGACGGAGCGATCGGCACTGGTCGCCGCAATGAAGCGGGTCGAGATTGCCCTGTCTGGAAGCTGCGGCTTCCAGCAGGCGGAGGTCACCGCCGGAGGCGTCGATCTCAATGAGGTCGACGCCCGCACCATGCAGAGCAAGGTCGCACCAGGGCTCTACATCACGGGCGAACTGCTTGACCTGGATGGCTTCATCGGCGGCTTCAACCTCCAGGCCGCCTTCAGCACTGGCTGGCAGGCAGGGACGCACGCATAACATGCGCAAGCGGTCCAGGAGCGACATGGCGATAGCGTCTCCACGGAGCGGCAGGTCAGCCGGCTGCCTTGCGCAGCGGCGCGTCGTGCGTGAAGGAGAAATGGGGGGCGGGGATGATGGTGCGAGCGGGCTCTGCATTGGATCCCATCCGTCCGTCTGCCGTACCGTCCCATGCGTGCCGCGATAGACTGTCCAACACCTGCTCGGCAAGTGCCAGGGCATCGCGTCCAGCTTCGCCTGGCACTCGTGGAGAATGACCTATGCGAATCGCGCTGATGAAATCAGCGCATTCCAGGGCCAAGGCGTCGACCGCGTCAAACGTTTGCATCGTTGAGGGGAGATGTTCCTCGGCAAAGTGCTTCTGCCAGTAGTCGACCTCCGCAGGCGCGAGAGCTTCCAGGTCGAACTCGCGGCGGCGAAGGGTTTCGCTTGGGCGCACCATGCACAGAGAGCGGGCCGCGAAATCGATTGCGCTGAACGACTCGGCCGCCCATACGTGCATCCGGCGGGTTGTCGCATAGCTCACTCGCGAAGCCGAAAGGGAGGCAACGCAGCCGTTTTCAAACTCAAGCCGGGCGTTGGCCACGTCTTCATGCCGACCGACTACTGCCGCGCCCATCGCGTGTACTCGGCGCACTGGCGCACGGGCCAGGGTCAGAACGAGGTCGAGATCATGAATCATCAGGTCGAGCACGACACCCACGTCGGTTGAGCGGAACATGAAGGGCGAGGCTCGGAGCACCTCGATATATTTCGGCGAGGTCGCTTGCGACAAGGCCTCGGAGAAGGCTGGATTGAATCGTTCCACGTGCCCCACCTGCAAGACCACTCCGCAACGGCGCGCGGCATCGACCAATTCATCGGCTTCGCCTAGCGAGGCGCAGAGGGGCTTCTCCACGAGCACGTGAACGCCGTGTTCGATCAGCTCCATCGCGATCGAATGATGCCATTGGGTCGGCGAGGCGATCACCGCGCCGTCGATGTGCCCGAGCAAGCCGGCGTACTCCGGCAGCGCTTGGCAATTACACTCGGCGGCGACCCGTTCTCGATTCGATGCCACGGGGTCAACCACGGCCACCAGCCGTGCATGATCGGCCTGGGATATCTTTTGGGCGTGAAACCGACCGAGGCGTCCCGCCCCGATCACGGCCATTCTGAGTTCGTCGGTCATGGAGTTCCTTCCGGCGCCGCGACCCGCGGGCCTACGCAGCCCGCCGGGTGACCTCGCGGCCACGTCCGTGTTGCCCTTCGTGCTGCGACTGGACGAAGGTGAGCAGGTGGTTTACCTGGGGAATGAGTTTTCCGGAGGAGCGAAGGATATCCCAGGCGTTGTCGAGTCCGACTCTTGCGCGATAGATCAGCCGGTGGGCTTCCGAAAGGCAGTCGATCGTCTCGGCGGAGAAGCTGTTGCGGCGCAGTCCGACGCCATTGATGCAGCGCGCTTTGGCAGGCGTTCCGTCGACGAGCATGTACGGCGGCACGTCGTGTCGAACGGCGCTTAGGCCCCCGATGAAACAGTAGCTGCCGATGGTCGCGAAATGGTGGACTCCGACGCTCCCGGAAATGGAGGCATAGTCGTGGACATGCACGTGGCCGCCAAGGAGCGAATTGTTGGCGATAATAATGTGGCTGCCCAACTTGCAGTCGTGGGCTACGTGGGAACACGCCATCAGAAAGTTGTGGTCGCCTAGCCGCGTGATCCCATCTTCCTTCTCGGAAGCGCGATTGATCGTAACCGACTCGCGGATGATATTGTGATCGCCGACGATCACCTCGGTATCACTTCCGCTGTAGCTGACGTCTTGCGGCTCGCCGCCAATCACAACGCCGGGATAGACGTGGTTGTGGCGGCCGATAGTGACGTGACCCATCAGAGTGACGCCGTTTTCAAGGCGCGTCCCCTCGCCAATCCTCACGTGGGGGCCGACTACACAGAACGGCCCGATCTCCACGCCCTCGGCAATCTGTGCATCGGGATGGATCGAGGCGTATTCAGCGATCCGAATTGTCATCGTAGGATTCCTCTGAACGGATTACGCGGAACGCACGACACGAAGCGGCGCCGCTTTGAGTCGGCGCAATGCCGTGACCATTTCCGCATTCAAACGGTGCCCGCTACGGAACGCATGGAATCGGCCGACCAGGTCGGCGCCAAACAGGGCCAGGTCGCCCACCATGTCGAGCAGCTTGTGGCGAACACACTCGTCGGGAAAACGCAATTCGTTATCGATCGGGCCGTGCGCTCCGAAGACCAGCAGGTCTTTTGGAGTTGCACGCTGGCCCAATCCTTGCGCACGCAACGCGTCGGCCTCGATCTCCAGCATGAAAGTCCGGGCCGGTGCGAGGTTCTTCTGGAAAAACCGCGGCGACAGGATGATTTCCAGGCTCTGCCGGCCAATCGAATTGCTGGGCCCGTAGTCCAATTCGTAGTGGAGGATGGTCCTGTTGTCAGCGCTTGGACGTACTTCGAGCCAGCCGTCCTCGTTTCCCAGTCGCAAGGTATTGCATACCACGTACTGTTCCCGAGGCGCGCTCTGCTCGACAATGCCGACCGCCAGCATGGCTTCGACGAACGGCAGGGCGGAGCCGTCGCAGCCGGGCATTTCAGGCTGGTCAACCCACACCTCGCAATTATCTACCTTCAAGCCGGCAAAGGCCGCCATGATGTGCTCGACCATGCCAACCCCGGTACCCTCGCGACAAAGGGTGGTGCGCCGCGGCATGTCGGAACGCCACTCAACGGTGGCCGGGATGCGCGGCTCGCCGGGAAGATCCCGCCGTACGAACGCTATGCCCGAGTCGGCCGCTGCGGGTCGGAACTCCACGGTCACGTCTTGCCCGCTCCAATAGCCGACTCCTTCGACTACCGCGGGACACGCTATCGTACGTTGGTTGCGAACGCTCAACATCGGAGAAAAGTCAGCCTTCCATGACTGAATGGGATAGATTTTCAGACCGTACGTACCGGCCGGCCTTCCTTGGCCGTGGCGCCGACGACGCTGCCCGGGACATTAGCGCTGGAAAGGACTCCGTGCCGCGCCGGGAGCGGCGGCCGGCGGCTGTGCGCCTACCCGCTGCTGGTCGCGGTTGATATCCGCCAAAATATCGCCCGTAATGTCCAGGCCGTTCCGGTACCAAACGACCGGCTTGTTGATGTCTCGGAGAACTTCTTCCGGCTTGGACGTGTCGGCCGGGTCGCCGTTGAAGCGGAGCACCATGGCGAGGTTCTGGTTGCGACAGTAGTAGTCGACCGCCTGCCAAATTTCCTTGTACGTGTTGTGGTAAATCTTGGCTTCCCGTTCGAGGAAGTCTCGCTGTTGCATCCGAACCTGGACGGCAAGGCGTGCCTGCCGATCGGCGATTTCCTGCTCCATCGCCTTGTAGTCGCGAGTGCCCTTGTACTGTTCGAGCTGCTCGCCAAGCCGCTGGATGGCCTCGCGTTCCTTCTGCACGGCGGCCTCGGCCCGTTCCACATCGGCGCGCATCTCCTCCATCTGCAGCTTGAAACGGTGGTGATTCTTGAAGATGAAGTTTACGTCCAGCAGGCCAACTACTCCGGCGGTCGGCGCCGCCGTCGCCTGCGGTGTCTGCGGTGCCTGAGACGTCTGGGGCGCCTGTGCCGCGACAGGGCCCGCAAAAAGGCCACAGCAGAGCGTTGCGGCCGCAATGACAAGATACCAATTGGGTCGTTTCACCTTCAGCACTCCTTGCTGTTCGAGTAGGTCGTGACTCCGTCGCACTCCCTTCCCCGGGGTCCGTTGGCACGACTTGACCACTCCCGACGATCCGTCGCCCGGAGAGGAAGATGCAGTATTTTGCCGACAAGGCCGGATCAAGTAAAGGCCAGATAATGTACGACCTTCGCGGCGACTCTAAGTACTGAAATACAAAGGACTTGCGCTTTGATGCGGCGGCTCGGGCCTGGACGCTCTTCAAGACCGATTCTTCGAGCTGCCGCAAAGGCGCGCGGAAATGACTCGTGAAATGGGCCCGTTTGTAGCTAGCCAGTCACTGGTTCTCCGGCCGCGAACCGGGGGGGGACCGTTTTCATGCGCCATGTGTGCGTAAACCGTCGGCTTCCAGATACTCGGTTGACTTTACAGTTTTCTGGGCGGCGGGCCCAGCCATGTTGTTTGAGCCGAATCATGCCGTAGAATTGTGGGGGCGGGGCCCTGTTGGGCCCGGCGTCAGCGGCTATGCTCATGGGCTGGACGGGACCGTGAACGATGGACGGCCGTGTCTGCCGCCGTTTTCCCCTGAGCCGTAGCCGTTTACGGGGGACTGTCCCCTTCGACCGGTAAGGGGACAGGTCCATATTTCCGGCTTGCGTGTTTTCCCGTCCGTCGAGCCTGTTGGCCGAAAATGGACCAGTTCCCGGCTGGCCCGTGACGGTTACCCTGAACTTGTGAACATCGATTGAGGAGAAGAACGCATGGATTCCCAGTCGCCCCAGGAAGGCTTCCCCAACAATAGCACGAAGCCGGCCAAGCACGAGCCGATTGCCGCGCAGGCCGCCTATGGACCGCCAAGAACGGCAGTGCCCGCCGATCGGCTACCGCGTCGATCCCACGCGGGAGCGTGGACTGCGTTGGTCTTGCTGCTCCTCGGGGGACTGGGGCTCCTGGTGATCGGCGCGTTCGCAATGGCCGGTCTTGCGAGCCTGGCGGGGACGTCTGGTAAACCACGGGTTCGCGAGGAGTTCTTCTCGCACAACGAGCACGGAACCCGGAAAGTCGCCATCATTGCGATCGAGGGCGTGATTATGGGCGAAGTCGATGGTTTCGCCAAACGTCAGATCGATTGCGCAATGAAGGACGAACAGGTCGAGGCGATCGTCTTGCGAGTCGACTCGCCCGGCGGCACGGTCAGCGGGAGCGACTACCTCCACCATCACCTACGCAAGCTAGTGGACGAGCGAAAGATACCCATCGTTGTGAGTATGGGCGGTATTGCGGCCAGTGGCGGCTACTACGTGGCCATGGCCGTTGGCGACGCGTCCGACAGCATCTATGCCGAGCCATCCACCTTTACTGGCTCGATCGGGGTGATCATCCCGCATTACGACCTGTCGGAAATGCTCCAGAACTGGGGTGTTGAGTACGACGCGGTCGCCAGCGGCAAGTTCAAGAGCATGGGCAACATGGCCAAGCCCATGACCGAAGAGGAACGGAAGTTGTTCCAGCAGATCGTCGACGAGGGATTCGAGCAATTCAAGGGCATCATCCGCTCGGGCCGCCCGAAATTCCGAGAGGCCCCGAATGCCCTCGACGCGCTGGCCACGGGCCAGATATTCACCTCGCGGCAGGCGGTCGAGAATGGACTGGTCGATCGGATCGGGTTCATCGAGAACGCCGTGGAGCGAGCAATCGAGATGGCCGCGCTGGACCCAGCCGACGTGCAGGTTGTTCGCTACAAGCCCGAGTCGAATTTAGTCGGGCTTCTCATGGGTAGCGAGGCACGTGGACAGACCATCGACTTCCGCGCGATTCTGGAACTGACCACGCCGCGCGCCTACTACCTTTCCACTTGGCTGCCGCCCCTTCATAGTCGGCCGTGACCGGAAGAACTGCAAAGTCACGGCCTGATGGGGGGAGCCCGGCCGTCCAGCCGCGTAGGGTGGATGGTTCTGGATGTCTCAGCAGCCGGGTTCATCCACGCGCTCCCCGAAACACGCCGTGCGAGGCACGTCGGTCATGTGACAACGACCGACACGTGTACGACAATCTAACACGTGGGTGAAGCCGACTGCCGAGACAGTCGCAACCACTCACCCTACGTTTCTTTTTCCCCGCTGGGCTTCCCGTCTATCCCACGAGCGTGTTAAGTGGCGATCTACGGCCGTGCGTCGCCTCGGGGCCGGTCGCGATTGGGTATCCTCGGCGGCATCCCCGGCATCGGTCCGTTGTCGTTGGGAGGGCGGCTTCCCGGGCGGATGCCATGCCCCGGCGGGCCGGGGCGGCGGAAGCTAGAGGGCAGCGATCCCTTGCCGTGTTGGAAGTAGAGCCGCTGCAATTCGTGCTGCATTTCCTCGGCGGGGAGGGCCAGAAGTCGATCGAATTCACCGTCGTCCAACTCGTTTTCGAAGAACTCGGCGAGCCCTTGCTCCTCGGTATTGGGAAAAGGTCCGCGCCGGCCGCGGCCCATCCAGCGATGCCGCGTGAGCTGTGGGATCCAGCCCTTGACAATTCGCCACTGCTCCGCCGTCGGATGGCGCTCGAGTTCCAGCCGCGTGCGCTCCGGCAGCTTCGCTCGCAAATCGGCCAGATCGTCGTCGTTGAGCACCTGGTCTATCGAGCGGCGAGCGCCGTCGGGCAATCGCACCGTTTGGAAGGTCATCAGCAGAGCGTTCCTTCGCCGTTGCGGGTCCGGCTCCTGGCGAATTCTCGCCCTGATCGGCTCGGGCAACGCCTCCGTCATCCGGTCGGTCAACTCGACCAGCCAGACGCCAAGCACGCCCGCCTCGTCGGAGCCCAGCCGCTCGATTCGTTTCGAAGCCTGACGAGCCAGGAGGCTCTTGACTCGCTCAACGCGCTGCTCCAAGGATAGCTCGACCAATTCGGCGCGCGAGATTGGTGGAAGCGCCTTGAGCCAGTCGTAGTACCTGTTCGCCATGGTATGAAGTGCGCCGGAATCGGGAGCTGCCGCCAGACTGTCGTGTAACCGGTGCAGGCGGTCCTGTTCGGTCGAGTCGAGTGCGGCGAACTGATCCTGTCGCTTGCGGAGTTGCTCCTTTTCCTTCGGAGTCATTGCCTCGACACGGCTCCGGGCAGCCTCGGGCAAATTGAGACCAATGGCGGACTCGGGTTGCCCTTCTTTCGAGGCCGTTTCCTCCTGGAAGAGCCCAGCTTGGTGAAGTGCGCTGAGGAACTCGAAGTCGTCTACCGCCCGGAACACTTCGAGGTTTTCGAGAATGGGCAGGTCTTCCAGTAGGCGACGGTTCGGGTCGGGGCGTGCCGCCGCAACGATCAGAAATCCAGCGATGCCGGAGAGGAGCAGAGCCCCAACGGCGAGTACCGCGCGTCCGAGACGGCGACTTGGAGCCGTTGCCACCTGCTGTTCCGCCTCACCGGCCGCGGCGACCAGTTCGAGCGTGGTGCGGGTGAAGTCGTGGCCTGCCGCGTCGGTTTCCAGTTGATTCAAGAGCTGCCAGGCGCCGTCCAGCTCGCGCAGCCGGTCGCGCAAGGCGTCGTCGTCGGCCAGGCGCGCCTCAATTTGCCTCGCAACCGCGGCGTCCAACTCGCCGTCGAGGTACGCGACCAACTGCTCGTCGTTGGGAAGCTCGGTATTGGCGTTTCGGCTATTCATCGTGCCGTACTCCAGGGCGATGGCCCTCCTCCAGGTATGGTGCAAGCACCTCGCGCAAGTTCACCCTGGCCCGCGCCAGGAGCGACTTGATCGCCTGCGGCGTAAGCTCCATGGTTTGGGCAATATCGGCATAGCTCATTCCTTCGAACTTGTTCAGGAGCACCGCCATGCGCTGTCGCTCGTTCAGCGACTCCAGGGCAAGACGCACGACGGAGCGAAGCTCGGACTTATCGAACTGCCGGGCAGGCATCTGGCCGCTGCTGGCCTGGAGCATTTGATCCATGGGTTGCCCGCGGAACGAACCGCTGTCCCGCGCGGTCAGGTGGACTTCGCGTCGCCGCGAGCGGCTACGCAAGGCATTCAAGGCCGTGTTATTGGCAATCGTAAAAAGCCACGTGGCGAACTTCGCGCTGGGCTCGTAACGATTTCGCGAACGATACACTCGCAGAAAAACCTCCTGCGCAAGATCCTCGGCCTGATCCCGGTTGCCCACCAAGTGATTCAGTACGGTCACTAGGCGATCCTGGTAGCGGGCGACCAGTTGCTCAAAGGCCGCAGCGCTCCCGTCGCGAACCTCAAGCATGAGGCGCACGTCGGGATCGCTCAGGGCGCGGCGCGTGGACGACTCGGTAACGACCAAGGGCTTCTCGTCGCTAGGGTGACCGCAATAAACCGACCGGGAATGATGGAGAACGGGCCCTGGCGCACCGCGGCGCGCGGCATGACAAGGCTTCATCTCTCCATACTAGCCGGTTGGCCGTTCCCAAACCAGACTCCCGTCGCGCCCGAACTGCCGTATGGTTGATTCTCACTCATTCAACCCCGGTATTGGGGCAAGGTTTCGCGGGGGGGCAACACCCCTCACAATTAAGGTCTCCCTCTCGCATCCGACGTCGCAGTTGTCCACATGCCGCGTCAATGCATTCACCCTTGCGCAACCGGACTTGAACCTGCAATCCCGCTCGCTCCAAAATACCCTTGAACTGCCCGACGGCACTGGCGCTCGCGCCCCGGAACGGCAGGTCGGGCACGGGATTCAGTGCAATCAAGTTGACCAGCACGGGACGGCCTTGGAGCAGGTTGGCCAGTTCCATGGCGTGCGACGGCTGGTCGTTCTCGCCGGCCAGGAGGACGTATTCGTAGGTGACGCGGCGCCCGGTTTGCGTGAAGTAGTCGTCGGCCGCTTCCACCACCGCCTGCACGCCGACCGGTCGATTCGCCGGCGCCAGGCGATTGCGAAGCTCGTCGTCGGGTGCGTGGAGCGATATGGCCAGATGGTAGGGCGGCTGGAGCTGCGCCAGCCGACGAATCCCCTCGGGCAGACCGACGGTCGAAATCGTAATGCGTCGCACGCTGATACCGAGCCCATTCTCACTGCTTGCCACGGCCAGCGCCGCCAAGACCGCATCGAGATTCGCCAGAGGCTCGCCCATGCCCATAACCACAATATGGCTGAGCCGCTCGTCGGCAGGCAGCAGCCGGCTCAAGTGCAGCAGTTGCTCCACGATTTCACCCGAGGTGAGGTTCCTAACGAGTCCCGAAAGGCCGCTTGCGCAGAAGATGCAGCCCATGGCGCAGCCCACCTGCGTGCTGATGCATGCGGTCCGGTGTCCCCGGTCGTTACGCAGGAGAACGCATTCCACCTGCTGGCCGTCGGCGAGTTCCAGCAAGAGTTTCTCGGTGCCGTCGGGAGCCTGCTCGTGCCGGGCCACCCGGCTGCCGAGGACCGTGAATGCCTCGGCCAGCCCTTGACGCAAAGTTGCCGGCAGGTCGGTCATGGTTTCGAACGAGTCGGCACGGTGTTGGAAGACCCAACCTTGGACTTGGCGCAACCGGTACGCGGGCAATCCTTGGGCAACCAGCCATTCGGCCAGCGGATCATTTGGCGGGTTGAGCAGAGGTAGCATCGCAAGTCCATTACTATCGGAGTAGAAGCAGCGCTGAATCATCCGTGCTAGCCGCCCACCAGCGCCAGAGCCACGCGGCAGGCGCGGCCGAATTCGCGGAGGTCGAGCCGTTCCGCGGTGGTATGCACGTGCATCTGTCCGCCGCCGAGGGTTACGGTGGGAATGCCCCGCAAGGTAAGCCAGTTGGCGTCGAGTCCGCCGTTGGAGACGACGCGTTCGGGCGTTCCGCCCACGGCCTGAATTGCCCTCTCGGCGGCCAGCACGCTGGGTTCGTCATCGGGTAGTTTGAACGATTCGTAATCGAGCCGGCCGTCGAAGGTGACCCGAGCGCGTTTCCCTTGGTGATTATGAACTTGGCGGGCCGCCCGTTCGAATGCCTGTTCGAAAACACGAATCATCCGCTGTCGGAACACGGGGCTGTGGCTTCGGGCTTCGGCGCGAAGGATCACCTCGGGCGTGACGACGTTGGTTGCCTCGCCACCCCGGATCACGCCAACATTGCTGGTTCCGCTTCGCCCGTTCTTTTCGACCAGTCCCAGCCAGCCGGCCTCGTGCAACTGGGCAATGGCCAAAGACGCAACGGTAATGGCACTGACGCCTTCCTCGGGCGCTCCGCCCGCATGGCTGGCAATGCCGCGCACGTGAATTGCCATGCGGTATCCGCCGGTGGCGCCGACCGTTACCTTGTTCGATCGGCCGCCGTCGAAATTGAACGCGAGCCGAGGCTGACCGAGCAACGACAGAGTTGCGTTTTTTGCGCCGTGCAGCCCGGTTTCCTCCTGCACGGTCCAGAGGAACGTTAGTGGCGGATGGGAAATCTCGCGTCGCATCACTTCAATCGCCGCATGGAGTACGACGGCGCAACCGGCGCGATCGTCGGCTCCGAGCCCCGTGTGCTTGTCCGCAGGTACGAGAAATCGGCCACGTCGGACGGGCCGGGCGCCCTCGCACAGTGGAACGGTATCGGTATGAGCCATGAGCAGACGGCGTGGGCCGCGCACGGTTCCAGGTAGTTTACACACCAAGTTGCCGACCTCGCCACCGTTGACGCATCGTCGATGGGCTTGATCGAAACGAATGGCGTCGTCCGGCACGCCTGCCTGGCGGAGCTGCCGCACGATGAAATTCATCACGGGCTGCTCCTTACCGCTTCCTCCGGGAAGTGAAAGAAGCTGTGTCACCAACCGTTCCGCGGGATAAGAACCGGATTTTTTCACAAGAACGCCTCTCCTTGATGTGGGGGCAATGCGGCCACGTCTTCGCCGGGACCATTGCCCAAAACGCTATCTCCAGGCTATCATACCTTGCATCAACTCGCTAGCACCCCGCCAACGGGTCGTGGACAGGCTTCCCGCTTGTTAAGAGTAGAGAGAACACCATAGCCACGGTTTCACCCATGCGGTTTTTCATTGCCGGGATTATGCAGGGTTCGCACACGGCAAAGGCCGTCCACGAACAGGACTACCGTAGACAGGTGTCCGAGCTGCTCGCCACGCACTTTCCGGACGCGGACGTGTACGATCCCCGCGCGAAGCACCACAATTCGCTTGAGTATGCCGATCTGACCGGGAGCGAGGTGTTCTTCCGCCATAACGCCATGTGCCGCGAGGTCGACGCCCTGGTGGCCGTGCTTCCGGCGGCGTCGATGGGCACCGCCGTGGAGATGTGGGAAGCGTATCGTTCTGGAGCGGCCGTCATCTCAATCAGCCCGATGGAGCATAACTGGGTGATTCGGTTTCTGAGTCACGCCGTCTATCCCAGCCTTGAGACATTCACCCACGCCCTGGCCAACGGCGAAGTCGCCCGTCACATTGAGCGAGTGCGTAGCGGACCGCCGCCGACCGTATAAACCTTGGTTGGGACGGGTTTCCAGGCAGAAGGAGTAGGGTAGACGAGAGATAATGCATGTTTAGGTTTCGGCCTACATCTGTTTCGGCAACTTGATGAGCAAATTGGGCGTGACTTCCGCGGCGACAGCGGCTTCGGCGTGCCGCGAATGTACAGATACCTTCGCGGTTGGTGGAATTGGTTTGAGGAGAAGGGCTACCCGACGCCAGCCGAGTGGTAGTCGGTATTGCCAAGGTAGTCGAGTACTTCGTCGGCGTCTTCCCATACCTCGCGCATGAACTGGTCCTTGATGAACTGGCGGACGACGTTTTTTTGGTCCCTGTTCAGCGAGCCGTCGCCCGTAATGGACGAGACGATTTGGTCGTCGCCCTTGTCGAGCTTTGTCAGCGCCCAACGAGGAGCAAGCTGGTATGCGGCCAGCCCGTGCAGTCGGAGTCCGTCGTCGGTCATGTCAATCTTCAGTTCGACCAGAGTAAAGTCCCCCTGGGCTGGCAACTGCTCATGATTGCGCAAGGCGCTAATCATGCCGAAATTGGTCTTGAGCATCCAGCCGTGACCATCGTTCTTCCACGTGGTCATCAGCTTGGACTTGTCGCAAATCAGATACTGGTTTTGCCGGTCGAGGCGTTCGGGAACCTCGGGCGCCAGTAGCTTCACCTGACTGGGCGCCTCGACATGCTGATCCCCCGGGTCGTCCAGAACGTCATCGAAGTCGGCGGCCGTCTTGGGTGTCAACTCCAGCGAGGGAATTGTAAGGACCGTGCCGCACTTTGGACACTTTCGGGTCTGGCCAGCCAGGACGGCCTTGGCGCTTAGTCTACTGTTGCATCCGGGACAAGTAACACGGATCATCGCGAAGCCTCCTTGGAGGTTGCAGTGATTGGCGGCTGCACGCACCGCGTGGCCAAACAACCCACAGCGCGTGCATTCTAACGCGCCGCAGGCGTTTAGGCAATAGTCCGGATGACTCTGAACTCGGACAGCTTCAAGGCTTCATGCCTTTGCGATGCTTGCCGTTACCGATCGGCAACGGATCGTACTCGCCCACCAGATCGACATTTGCCTTTGCCGGAATTTGCTCCTCCATGCCCATGGCCCAGTAACAGGCATTGACCAGCATGCGCCGCACGCCTTCGTTCTTCAGGTCGTCGCTGTGCCCCATGGTCGTGGTGAAGATTCGCGATGCCTTGCCCTGGGCGCCTGTGTAGCTCTTGATCCATGCCACGGGCATGGCCGCCTTTTCAGTGTTAACCGCGTCGTTAGGGTTCATGCCATCCAATACCTGCCCCATGACCACCGGCTTCGAATCGCCGGAAAGCGTGGTGATGGTGTAGACGTCGGACGGTCCCCAAATGCCGTCGATTCCTCGCAGGATGGGATGATCGGCCATGCCATCGGCCGGCACGCCTCGAGTGCTCTCGTACTTGTGTCGGCCATGGTGCGCAACCCACGTCTCGCCAAGGATCTCGCGGCCGAAGCCACCCTGCGGGTCCATGCCACACCAGCTCCACTTGGCAAATGGGCTATCGACGTTCTTGCGGTAGAAGAACGGGTGCGTCGACGTGCGAAGCGCCACGATTGGCTTGCCGGAATCAACGTAGTCCATGATCTTCCGCATCTGCTCGTCGTGCAGTTCGCGGAAGCGGAGGAACATGACCATCAGATCGGCGTCGGCCAACTTGTCGAGCCCGGGGATGTTGTCGAGCGTTTCCGGATCGATTTCACCCGTTTCCTTGTTGACTGCAAACAGCACGGTGCATTGGAATCCTTGCCGCTCGGCCAGGATCTTCGCCAACTGCGGCATCGATTCTTCGGAGCGGTACTCCTCATCGCCGGTGACGAAGACGATGTGCTTGCCCACGCCCGGGCCCTCCTTGCCCTCGTACACGGTCCACGGATCGCCGGCCGACACAAAACCGGTAAACACGGAAGCCAGGGCCGCCAGGACGAACAAAACGGCGCAGGGGGTGCGACTCATCGTAACTCTCCTTCAGGGGGGGGATTTGTGTTTTGTAAGGTTGCCTTTTGACCGAGTCGTCGCCGCAGCTTTCGACCGGCACACTACTATGCTAGGTGCGCCGGCGACCGGATGCAACACTCTTGTCAAAGTCCGGGTGCGGTCGGAAAAACTCCCAGATGGGATCACTCATCGAAATTCACCTCCCTTGGGCGATTCCCCTCCTCGGTGGGGGTTGCCTCGATTGCATATAATTCCAGCAACGTCTCGGCCTTAAAGGCCGCGATACAATTCGTCAAACCTGATGGGACTCCACGAGCCATGTCCAACGACATCCCGAACGACTTCCCCTTCCGCGGATTGGGGACACTCGCACTGCACGCCGGTCAGAAACCGGACCCCACAACCGGGTCGCTGGCTGTACCCATCCATCAGACTACGAGCTTCTGCTTTCGCGATACGCAGCACGCGGCCGACCTGTTCGCCTTGAAGGAGATGGGCTGGATCTATACCCGGTTGATGAACCCTACCACCGACGTATTCGAGCAACGTCTGGCGGCCCTCGAAGGAGGGGTGGGTGCGTTGGGGCTTAGTAGCGGGCAGCAAGCCATCTGCGTGGCATTGTTCAACCTGGCTCATGCCGGGCAGCATATCGTCTCGGCCGCCGCCCTGTACGGCGGCACGCTCACCCTTCTTGGGCAGACGTTCAAGCGGCTGGGCATTGACGTAACATTCGTTGACGCCACGAAGCCCGATGCGGTGGAAGCGGCCATCCGGCCCAATACCCGGGCTGTCTACATCGAAACGCTTGCCAACCCTAAGAACGACGTGCTCGACTACGAAGCCCTGGCCGATGTGGCCCACCGCCACGGCCTGCCGTTGGTATGCGACAATACGGTGATGACGCCAATGCTGTTCCGCCCATTGGACCACGGGGCCGATATCGTCGTGTATAGCACCACGAAGTTCATCGGCGGCCATGGCACAAGCATTGGCGGCGCCATTGTAGACGGGGGCCGCTTCGACTGGTCGCGGCAGCCTGAACGCTGGCCGCAGTTCACCGAGCCAGACCCCTCCTACCACGGCGTCATCTTCCGCGAGGCCGTGGGTGACGCATGCTACATCGTCACGTGCCGCACGCACTGGCTGCGCGACCTGGGCGGTACGATGAGCCCGATGAACGCCTTCCTGTTCCTCCAGGGGATCGAAACGCTCCACCTCCGCATGCCGCGCCATTGCGAAAATGCCCAGCGCGTGGCTGAGTTCCTTGAATCACATCCGGACGTGGCGTGGGTCAACTATCCGGGACTTGCCTCGCACCCAGGGCATGAACTGGCGAAGCGGTATTTTCCGAAAGGCCACGGGGCGATTCTAGGTTTTGGCGTCAAGGGCGGGCGCGAGGCGGCGCGACGGTTCATCGAGTCGGTCCGACTAGCCTCGCACCTGGCCAATATCGGCGACGCAAAGACACTGGTTATCCATCCGGCCTCGACCACACACTCGCAACTGACTGAAGCCGAGCTTCATGCCGCGGGGATTTCGGACGACTACGTCCGCATAAGTGTCGGGCTGGAGGACGTTGACGATATCTTGGCCGATCTCAAGCAGGCCCTGGCGGCGTCGCAAACGTCAGGATGACACCTGGCTTGCCTTTGGCGGCCCTAGCCCGGATTATTCATCACCCTGGGAATAAAATGGCTTCCAGAAGCCTCTAAGTACTTGTGGAGCTTACGCTTAGATACCCGCACGGAGGCCTAAAATGGGCTCAATGCAGAGTTGCGGCACTGGTGCATGAATCGACCCGTCGTGTAGTCGTGCAACTTTCCTCCAGTTGGCCCTATCTGCATCATTACTGGCGCGTCGCGGAACAACTTATCTCAGGAGCCCGCCCGGCCTTCGACAGTGGTTGACGCACGGATCATCCCGATCTTTCGCGACTCCACGAGCCAGCCATCGTTTTTGGGGAGGCCTTCTGTCCTTGCCCAGAAACACAAGCGCGAATCGTGCTCCTCTCACCCTGCAGGTCCTTTCCTTGCTGCCAAGCAGAGCCGTGGTGAATAATCCGGGTTAGGAGTTTCACGAAGTCCTCGTTGAGGTGCTTCGTGTTGATCCAATGGCCGCCGTGCGGATACTTCCGGCTGGATGGGGCCGTGAATAGCCACGGTCCCGTCTTTGGCAGGACTTCCAAGAAGGGCTTCAACTTGGGATGGATTGGCACCTTGCGCGAGTACCCGGTCTTCGTTTCGGCATCCTCCCGGGAGACGATATGAATCCAGTTGCCCGGGAGGTCGATGTCCTCGACGCGCAGCCGCTGGAGTTCACCGGACCGCATGCCGGTGAACGCGAGCATGGCGTATTGCGCCCGGCGGGGCTCACGTGCCTTCTTCAGGGCCTTCTCGACCTGCGCCTGCGTTGGGCCGCCGCGAGGCTCCAATCTCGGACGCTCGAACTTCGCCTCCGCCAGCGGGTTTTCCCGGATGTACTTCCGCTGCTTGGCCCATTTTAGAAGCGACTTGAGCATCACCGCCTCGTTGTGCATCGACTTGATGCTCAAGCCGGGCCTGCGGAATGCTCGGTATTTGTCGACCAGTCCCAACGTCATCTGGCCGATGCGGAAGACGTTGTTCTTCTTGGCGAACTCTTGGAAAACCGCGAAGAAACCTTTGTACTTCGTGATCGTCTTGGGCCGGCGATTCTCGGTTTTGACATGCTCCAGGTACGCTGCAATGGCCTTGTCCAGGGCCATGGGTCGCGTTGTAGGCACGAGGTCACCCTCGAAGAACTAGGCTTCCAACTGGATAGCCTTCTGACGAGCGACCTTCAGGTTGCGGGTCTTCAAGCTGCGTCGGTGATGTTTACCGTCGTACCAGAAGTCGGCGCAGTAAATCTTCGTCTTTCCGCGGGGATAGATGTAGACGCGTTCCCCGACCAGGATGCGTTTTTTTGGTTCCTTCATTTTTTCCATTCAGCTCCGTTGAATAAGCGGTCCAAGGCGCGGTCGCGCCAAATCAGAACATGCTTTCCTCGCTTGCGGAAAGCGCCGTCGAGTCGCCCCTTCGCGATCCATTCATAGATCGTCTTGGTACTCAGATTGAGCAGGGCTGCCAGTCGGGCAGGCGAGAGGATTACCGGGACCGTGTCGGCCGCGGGGCCAACGAAGGCTTGCCGTATTTCCTCTCTCGAGATGGGACGCTTGCGACTGGACACCAGGGAGCCTCACGAACACACGATTGAACTCGCTCGTATAGGCTTGATTCTCGGGCATTTCAGAATAGCCCGAACGGTCCCAAAGTCGGAATTTTGGGACCCGATTTCCGGGCCGTCGGCCCGAAAAAGAGAGCAGGCCTGAAGCGGCCTACCGGCAGAAGTTCACACTAATCACGAGTCCTGAGCCAAGGCACTGACGACCGCTTACCGGCCCGGCAGGCGGATATGCCCTTGCGGAGTTTCCGGACTTGATCGACTGAGCGATGCAACGTCTCGCTCATGACGGCCTCCATCACGGTCACTAGCCCTCGCCGTCGTCCCGGCTTGCCATAACGGAACCGGATGGTGAGTTCCAGGAGATGGATTTCCAGCATCTGAGCATAGACCTCATAGTGCGGCAAGCCCGCCAGGCTCGTGTCCAGCCCCAGATGCCGCGCCTGATCAACTTGCTGTTGGCGGATCTGCCTCAACAGATCATCCGTGCCAGTGAGCGGATAGTGGATCGGCAGAACGAGATGCAGGCCATGCTTGGGCATCGCCGGAGAATCTCCTGCAACCGGAGCGGGCAGCAGCGGCCCTTGAGGTCCCGGCAAATCCCAGGTCAGCATGCCGGTCAAGCCCCAAAGGTCCAGGAAAGCGTTCAGCTCTTCTTGAAAAGTCGCTACCAACTTCCTCGCCGGCCGCGCCCCTTTGGGAGGGGCTGAAACCCGCAGCGAACGGACAATTCGATAGGCTCTTCCGTTTCTAGGTGCAGGCCGCTGCAATGTAGTAGGCACACGCCGTTGTGCCGTCTCCGGGTAACGCAGTCTGCGCCTAGAAACGGAAGAGCCGTTTTAGTTGACGACTGGAGGTGGCTTGCGGTAGAATAGGGCCATGCCTCGCCGTGCCCGTTCCATCGAAGGCGGTCTGGTTTACCATGTCCCGTACCGTTCCAATGCGCGGATGACCTTGTTCGGGAAGAACGAGGATTACGCCGCCTTCGAACGCATGCTGGAGGAGGCGCACGAGATGACGAGGCCCGGCAGCTTCTGGCCGACTGGCCGATCCCCCGCCCGCGCGACTGGCGAATCCCTGAATAAGGAGGTGGTTCGATGATAGCTTCACAGGGTGTCATTCACGGCAAGACCATCGAATTGGAGCAGGAGCTGGGTCTTGCCGAAGGGCAACGGGTCGTGGTGGATGTGCGTCTCGTGGACGAGCCGCCCGCCTGGCTGGAGCGGCTCGTCGTGGACCCGACCGTGACCCCAGGGAAGTTGGTGGTCAAAGGAACGCAATTGCTAGTCGACGATCTTGTCCGGCTCGTGGAGGAGCAACGGAACGACGGGGAACTGCGGCAGCTTCACCCGGAACTAACGC
>CAZASB010000050.1:0-20553 GCA_964487655.1 uncultured Planctomycetaceae bacterium | reverse complement strand
GAGTGGTCAGCCTCCACGACTTCCGCAAGACGCCCGACGACCTCGACGCCATCTACCAGCGTCTCGCCGAGTCGGACCCCGACATCGTCAAGATATGCACCATGGCGAATCATCCGCGGGACAATCTGCGAATGCTTGAAATGGTCGACCGGGCCGCCATTCCGACGATTGGCCTTTGCATGGGCGATATTGGCATTCCGTCGCGGATTCTGTGCGGGAAGTTCGGCTCGCCGTTTACGTACGCCACGTTCCATCACGAGCGGGCACTGGCGCCGGGCCAGCTTAGTTTCCAGCAGATGACCGAGATATACCGCTTTGACGACATCCATCGCGAGACCGACGTCTATGGTGTCATTGCCGACCCGGTCGGGCACAGCCTCAGCCCGTTGATTCACAACGCGGCCTTCGCCCAGGCGAAACTCGACAAGGTATATGTCCCCTTCCGCGTGCTGCGGGAGGATCTCGATCAGTTCATCGACGATGCGCCCCGGCTCGACATTCGGGGTCTGAGCGTGACGATCCCCCACAAGGAGTCGGTCGTTGCCAAGCTTACGCAGGCGGACGGTGCGGTGCGCGGCATTGGCGCGGCCAATACGGTGGTTTTTCGGGACGGCGAACGCCTCGGCTACAACACCGACTATCGCGCGGCCATCGACAGCTTGGAGGAATCCATGGGCGAGCAACCAGCCGCCGACCAGGAAGCCGAATCCGAATCGAGCAGTCTGAAAGACAAGACGGCCCTTGTGTTGGGTTCCGGCGGCGTGGGCATGGCGATTGCCTTTGGCCTCGCGCGCCGTGGCGCGCAAGTAGTCGTGGCCGATGGCGTGGCCGGCAGGGCCGCCGATCTGGCTCGCCGGCTCGACTGTCGGCAGATCGATTGGACCGCCCGGCATTCCGTGACGCCAGACCTGCTGGTCAACTGCACGCCGGTTGGGATGCATCCGAACGTCGACGAAACGCCGTTCGACAAGCACTATTTGCGTCCTGCCATGGTCGTGTTCGACGCCGTTTACAACCCCGAGAATACGTTCCTGATCAAGCAAGCGCGCCAGCAGCATTGCAGGGTGGTCACGGGGCTCGATATGTTCGTCCGCCAGGCATGCCTGCAATTCAAGCTTTTCACCGGTCGTGACGGGCCGGCCGAGTTGATGCGTAGCGTGATTAAGAGGGCGATTGGCGCCGTTAAAGTGTAGGGAAACCGTGCCATGCTGCTTATTCTGATCGGGTATCGGGCGACTGGAAAGACGACTCTGGCAAGACTGTTGGCCGAGCGGCTGGCGTGCGATTGGATTGACGCCGACGTGGAGATCGAACGGCGGGCCGGCAAGTCCATTGCTCGCATGTTTGCGGAGGACGGCGAATCGGCATTCCGGGATCTTGAAGTGCGAGTCATTGCCGACTTGTGCCGCCGTACCGATCTGGTGCTGGCCGCCGGAGGTGGGGCTCCCTTGCGCGAGGAGAGCCGGCAGCGCATGCGCGCGTCGGGCACGGTGGCGTGGCTGAAGGCTCGGCCGGAAACCATCCATCGGCGCATGACGGCCGACGCAACCACGGCTAGTCGACGCCCCAGCCTCACCGAATACGACCCGGTTCGGGAAATCGTCGAACTGCTCGACCGCCGCGAGCCGATCTATCGGGAAACGGCTCATTTGGAACTCGATACCGAAGGGAAGTCGCCCGAGCGACTCGCCAGCGAGATTCTCGAACGGCTTCGGGAGACTGCCGAGTGAATGCGGTTCTTGCCATGTCCTGGGAACTCCGGCTTGCGGCGCTTGTGCTGGTTGGGGTCTGGGCTGGCGGCGTGGTCAATTGGGCCGTGTATCGCTTCGCGTGGAATCCGCGTCCGATCAGCCCGTATGGGCCGGCGCCGCCAGACGGTCCATCCCGACGGTTCCTCGATCGAATCCCCATTGCTGGTTGGCTCGGCCTTCGCCGGGAGGCAGGTATCCACGGCCGTGGGTTCTGGATACGGCCCATGGCGGTCGAAGCGGTCTTGGGCGCCGGTTTACCGCTGCTGTATTGGTGGGAGGTCGGCCAGGCGGCTCTGCTGCCGCCGGGATTGCCCGTTCCGAACGGAGCGGCTATGGTCGTGCTCCACGTCCAATTCCTTGCGCATGCGATGCTCATCGTGTTCATGCTTGCCGCGTCGCTGATTGACGCCGACGAGAAGATCATCCCGGATGCAATCACGGTGCCGGGTACCTGGCTCGGGCTAGTTTTGGCGGCGATGGTTCCTCGGTCGCTCCTGCCGGCGATTGTACCTGACTTACTGGTGGCGCCCGGCCAGCCAGTTCCCGCGGGAATGTGGCACATTTTCGACATGCCGGGCATGCGGTGGCCTCTCCTTGATCTGACGGCCCCGCTCGGTTGGCCGGTCTGGCTGGACGGAGTTCCGAACGTGCTCCCGCTTGTCGTGGCCTTGGCTTGTTGGTGGGCATGGTGCGCGGCCCTCTTGCCCAGACCGTGGCGCGGCCGCCGCGGCTGGCGAGTTGCCGCTCGATTGCTGTTCGCCAGGCTTGTCCGAGAACGCGCAACCTATCGCGTGGCGGGGATGGCGCTGCTGGGCTCGGTCGGGATTGCCGCGGTTTGGCTCGTCGGGGGGGATGGCTGGAGAGGCCTGCTGACCGCCCTGGTTGGAATGGCGGGTGGCGGTGGAATCGTTTGGGTGGTAAGGATCATCGGCGCCGCCGTGCTGCGACGCGAGGCCATGGGCTTCGGCGATGTGACGCTCATGGCAATGATCGGAACATTTATCGGCTGGCAGGCGTGTCTGATGGTCTTCTTTCTCGCCCCGCTGGCCGGTCTGGTGGTCGGACTTATCCAGGTGGTCGTGCTGCACGACTCGGAAATCCCCTACGGCCCCTTCCTGTGCCTGGCCACCCTGGCTCTGCTGGTTGCCTGGGCACCAGTATGGGCCTGGGCCTGGGGCATCTTTGCCCTGGGGTGGATCGTTCCCCTGGTCGTTGCCTTTTGCATGGTCCTCATGGCGATCCTTCTGGGCGGTTGGGTCATTCTCCGCAATGCCTTCAGCGGCTGACGCCTGCGGGCGTTCATCTCGGGTATTGCGGGGTTTTGCATGGGTTCCGGGTTGTTTTGGGCTCGCAAACGTGTTCTAATGGTGAGTTTGGTATTCCTTGGGAGTTGCTCGATGGGCCAATTCAAAACCCGACGCGACAAACTGCGCCGTACGCTGGCACGCGCGGGGGCCGATGCGCTGTTGGTGACCGACTTCACGAATGTCACCTACCTGACCGGCTTCACGGGTGACGATAGCTTCCTTCTAGTGCGAAGGGATGGGGATACCCTTCTTAGTGATGGGAGATATACCACCCAAATCGGCGAAGAGTGCTCGGAACTGGACGTTGCCATTCGTGGCTCAAGCGTGAAGTTGCTCGATGCGGTTTCCCGGTTGGTGCGGTCGGCGGGGGTTGGCAGGCTGGCGTTCGAGGCGGATTCGCTGACCGTTGCGTTTCGCGACTACCTTGCTGGAAGGCTGTCCAAGGTGGAACTGGTGAGCACTTCGGGTTTGGTAGCCGAGTTGCGAGTGCGGAAGGATCGGGACGAGGTAGCCCGGATTCGCAGGGCGATTGAGTGTGCCGAAAGGGCATTTTCCACGGTATGCGGCGAGTTGTCGCCGGAGAAGACAGAAAAGCAGGTGGCCGACGAGTTGGACTTTGCCATGCGACGGTACGGGGCGCAGTGTGCCTCGTTCCCCCCAATTGTCGCCGCTGGCGCGCGAGCCGCGTTGCCCCATGCTCCGACCACGGAACTACCAATTGGGGAAAGCGGGTTTGTTTTGATGGATTGGGGGGCTCGCGTCGATTTGTATGTGAGTGACTTGACACGTGTTGTGATTCGCGGCAAGCTATCGGCCAAGTTGCGCCGGGTGTATGCCGTGGTGCTTGAGGCTCAGATGAAGGCCATCGGGGCGATTCGTCCCGGCGTGGTCGCCAAGGATGTCGACGCCGTCGCTCGGGGGATCATTGCCGATGCCGGTTTCGGTCGGCGTTTTGGGCATGGATTGGGCCATGGAATTGGGCTGGCCGTCCATGAGGCCCCGCGGCTGGCCTCCACGGGCGATACGGTGCTTCAGCCGGGCATGGTGGTCACGGTTGAACCTGGGGTGTATATCCCAAGATGGGGAGGGGTACGCATTGAGGATGATGTGCTGGTGACTCGCAATGGCTGCGAGGTGCTCTCCATCGCGGCCAAGCAACTGGAAGAAGTGTGTGTTTGAGGGGAGATGACAGGAGGGCCGCCGCGATGGTGGTTCCATACACGATTATCCAACGGAGTGATCGTCGGCTGATCGGCCAGAGAACGCCGAACGCCGAACGCTCTGGACTATTCAATTCAATTTGGGAGACTTGGTATGGCCGGTTCCTTGCCGAACCAGGACGTATTCGACGTGCGTAAAGTGCGACGGCTTGTGGTGCTGATGAAAGAGCACGACCTGAGTGAGCTTGAAATACAACAGGGCGATACACGCATTCAGCTTCGCCGGGGTACGGAGCCGGTCATATCGGCGGGTAGCTCGGTAGTCGCTCCGCCGCCTGCCGCGGCGGCGCCTGCGGTCGAAACACCTGCAAGGGCCGAGCCTGCGGCCGATACGAGCTTCACGATGATTTGCAGTCCGATGGTTGGAACATTCTATACGGCTCCCGATCCGGAATCGCCGACGTACGTGAAGGTTGGCGACCACGTCGGGCCGGAAACGACTGTTTGCATTGTCGAGGCCATGAAGGTATTCAACCAGATTCCCGCGGAGGTTTCCGGTAAGATCGTAGCCGTTTTGGTCGACAATGGCGAGACGGTCGAGTTCAATCAGCCACTGTTTAAGGTTGACCCGCGAGGATGATCCCCGACCATCTTGGGCGCGGAGCGTGGAGGTGTATTACCTTCTGGCCCGCAACTGCTGGCTACAATCGAAACACATCCCCAAAACAGACGTTATGTTCAAACGCATCCTTATTGCCAACCGGGGCGAAATCGCCCTGCGGATTATTCGTGCCTGCCGCGAGTTGGGCGTGGAAACCGTGGCGGTCTTCAGTGAAGCCGATCGGGGCGCCGCTTACCTTGATCTGGCCGACGAGGCCTACTGCATCGGTCCGGCCCGAGCCAGCGACAGCTATTTGAAGGTCGACCGCGTCATCAGCGCGGCCGAGGTGGGCAACGTGCAGGCGATTCACCCGGGCTATGGGTTTCTTGCGGAGAATTCGCACTTTGCCGACGTGTGTCGGAGTTGCCACATCGAGTTCATTGGCCCTTCGTCCGAGGCTATGGCCTTGCTGGGCGATAAGAACGCCGCGCGACGCCTTGCGATGGAAAGCGGCATTCCGACCGTCCCCGGCAGTGAAGGGCTGATCGAAAGCGACGCGGAGGCCGTGACGCTGGCGCACGAAATCGGCTTCCCGGTACTCGTGAAAGCCTCGGCTGGCGGCGGTGGACGAGGAATGCGCGTGGCCGTGAACGATCTGGCTTTGCGCTCGGCCATCCAGCAGGCCCAGGCCGAGGCCCAGGCCGCGTTTGGCTGTCCGGACATCTATCTCGAGAAATATATTGAGCACCCGCGTCACGTCGAGGTGCAGGTGCTGGCCGACCTGCATGGTTCGGCGGTCCATCTTTGGGAACGCGATTGCACGATGCAGCGGCGGCACCAGAAACTTATTGAGGAAAGCCCCGCGCCGAAATTGGACCAGGATACCCGCAACGCCATGTGCAATGCCGCCGTGCGACTGATCAAGGCGGCCAACTACACGAACGCGGGCACGGTCGAGTTCATCGTCGATCGTGAAGGAAAGTTCTACTTCATCGAATTGAACGCGCGCATTCAGGTGGAGCATCCGGTGACCGAATTGGTTACCGGTTTGGACCTGATCAAGGCCCAGATCCTCATCGCCTCCGGGGAGCCGCTGCCGCCGGAGTTCGCCCAGGAACGCATCAAGCAAAGCGGAACGGCCATCGAGTGCCGCATCAACGCGGAGGATCCCTCGAAGGGCTTCCGTTCCAGCCCCGGCGAGATTCGCCGGATGATTGTCCCCGGCGGGTTCGGCGTTCGATTCGATTCGCACGTCCATGCCGGATACGTGGTTTCCCCCCATTACGATTCCATGATCGGCAAGCTACTGGTCCACCAGCCCACGCGCGAAGAAGCGATTGCCTGCATGAAGCGGGCGCTCGACGAACTGACCATCGAGGGCGTTCAAACCACGAAGCCGATCTTGCGAGAGATTCTTGACCACGCCGCGTTTGTCGAATCGCGGGTTGACACCACGTTTATCGAGCGTACTTGGTTGTAATGTGACCACGAATGGAAGACAATGGTTCTGGACGCGGCCCGACGACAACCGTATCGGCCGCGCGGGGCAGTTGTCTCTTGAGCATAGAGTTTAACCGAGACAGGAGAAGTTCATGAGTACCACATTGTCGCGTCCCCCTCAAATGGAATCGAATATCCGCCGCGTTGCCATTCTGTTCGCCGGCGGCCCCGCCCCGGCTGCCAACGCGGTCATTTCCACTGCCGCATGCTCCTTCTTGCGGAACAATATCGAAGTGATTGGCGTTCTTTTCGGCTATTCCGGGCTGGTGAAATTTGGGCCGGAATACGCTTTGCGCGAAGGCCGCGACTACGTGCGCATCGACCATACTATGTTGAAGCGTACCCGCAACAAGCCGGGCATCATGATCGGCACCGCGCGAACGAACCCAGGCAAGCAGATTTCCGATCCGGCCCACATGAAGGACGCCGAGCGCACCGCCCAGCTCCGCACCGTGTACGAGGCGCTGCGTTCCAACGGCGTTGATGCCCTTATCTCCATCGGCGGCGACGATACGCTGAAGACGGCCAACAAGTTCCGCCTGTTTCAGGATACGCTGCCGGAAGGAAGCCCGCGAATCCCGGTGGTCCACCTGCCCAAGACGATTGACAACGACTACATGGGCATCGACTTCACGTTCGGCTACTTCACCGCCGTCGAGTTCCTGGCCGAGGAAATCCGAAACCTTCTGGCCGATTCAGAGGCGAACCGAAGTTACTTTATAGCGGAGACAATGGGACGCAGCGCGGGCTGGCTCTCCTATGGCGCCGCGATTGCCGGCGAGGCTAGCCTAGTCATTAGCGTGGAGGACATTACCGGTAAGTTCGAGTCGAGTGAAGAGGTGACTGACGAGAAGACCGGTAAAACGACCATTCGCCGCGTGATGGACTTTCAGGAGGTCATCAAGCGAATTGTGGCGACCATGCGCGTGCGCGAAGAGGCCGAAGGAAAGCCTTACGGCGTGATCATCCTGGCCGAGGGCCTGGCGGAACTGCTGCCGCATAAGCACATCGAAGGCGTGCCTCGCGACGATCATGGGCACATCGCCATTTCTAAGCTGAACCTCAGTAGGCTCTTCTCGCAGCGCGTGGCCGAAGAGTACCACAAGCAGACGGGTAAGGACAAGAAGATCACCGGCCTACAACTTGGTTACGAGAGCCGTTGCGCTCGCCCGCAGGCATTCGACGTCATGCTCGGAAGCCAATTGGGCGTCGGGGCATATCGTGCCCTAGTCGAAAAGCGGCTGGACGGCGTGATGGTGTCCATCTCCGGCCAGTTGGACCTGAACTATGTGCCGTTCAGCCAGTTGGTCGATCCGGAAACCTTGGTGACCGTGGTCCGCTACATCGAGCCCGGCAGCGACTTCCACCGCCTTGCCCGATTCCTGGAAACGTACGTGAACGACTAAGATGCAATCGTTCACGCATGGCAGGTCGACGTCGCGTAGATTCTTGCTGGGGCTCGATAAAACGCACACAGCTCGACTCATGCCCCTGCCGTAAACAGGCGGCAATAGCCACCGATGCCCCACCAGCAGCGCGGCTACTCTGGATTATTCAGTGCGACCAGCACAAAGTCGCTCATCACGACGCTTCCTGCTCATGCTGACGCCAACCGCGTAAGGCCCCATCAAACCCATCGCTGTCCCTCCTTAGTCCCAGTCCATCTATTGCGGAACGCCAGTCGCCGGCGTTTCCGCCATCTTGTTCAGTTCGGCCTGAACGTACGCTCGGGCCGGTACGCCGCAGGAACCGTGGTTCGTGTCGGGATAGCTGTGGAACTCGACCTTGTTCTCTTTCATCCGTCGGAGCATGGCCGCCAGAAGCGAGTTCTCCTCCACGCGGGCGGGCCATTCCAGCGCCGAGTCGCCGACCAGCAGGTGGATCGGGGAAATCGGCGCCGTCGTATGGAACAGCGGCGCCAACTCGTTAATCTCCAGCGGATTGTTCGCGCCGCCCTTCTCGCCCGTCTTGCGCTCGGCCACCACCTGGAAATGCGTGGTCATCTGGCCGCTAATCGGATACAGGGCCGCCAGGTCGGTGTTTTTCAGACCATGCTTGGCCAGGTACCGTGGGTTCATGCCGACCATGGCTGTCAGGTAGCCGCCTGCCGAGTGGCCCGACACGGTCACCTTCTTCGGGTCGCCGCCAAATCGCTTGATGTTCTTCATGGTCCACGCCACGGCCGCCGCTGCGTCTTCAATCGCCTCGGCGCACTTCGCGCGGGGGAAGAGCCGATAGTTGACCGGCACGACGAGGAACTTTTGATCCATGAATTCGCCGGAAATGTGCCGGTTTCCAGCTGAAAGCCCGCCGCCGTGGAACCATACCACCGTCGGTGCCCCCTCCGGCAATCCGTCCGGCCGGTACACGTCTAGCTTGCATCGTTCGTTCACATACTCGCGGTCCCCGCTCACCTGGAAGTCCTCCGCGTAGTAGGCGATATCCTTGGTCGTTTCCGCCAGCAGTTGCGAACACACTGCCACGATAAGACAGGCGAGGGCAAGGGCCTTTCTCATGCTCATTTTCTTTCAGTGCTTTGGGATTACGGGCGGCCGATGGATGTCCCCATGATACGAGAACGGCTCGGCATTGTCAATTTTTTCGGGGATACAGCCGGCTTGGCCGCAATTGCTCCACTCTCGCGTGTCGGAGATGGCAATCGCTACCATGTCGGCGGCAATGTCTTTCCCCTTGGCCCAGAACGTCAGGCGGTAGCTTTGCCCCTGTTTCAGTGGCACGTCCATTTGGCTGAGCATGGCATGGCAGCCAGACGTCTTGTGTTCAAGCCGCCGACAGTGTAGCTTTGCGCAACGCCCTCCGTCACGGCCCTTGTCAGCCGAAAGCTCCTGCTCCACCAGGCGTCTGTTGCCGGAAGTCTTCCATTGTTCGGGCATGCCATCACGGTCGATGGTTTCAAAACCCCCATTACGCACCAGATTGGCCTGATCGGCCGCGGTTGCAGTGGCCAAGAGTATCGTTGGGAGAACGACCAGGCAAGTAACGAGGCCAACCTTTTTCCAAAAGCCACTCATTTCGCGCGGACGTTTCAAACCGTGCGACCTGTTCGCGATCGTTGCAAGACCGCCTCGATGCCTGAGTGCCCACCCCGACAATGACATCGTCGCGGAAGTTTGGATGCGACTGTACGCTGTTGCCGACATATTATGCCTCGACAGAAGACGTGAAACAGCATTCCACCAGGAGTAATTCGGACGGCGCCTGGAATGGTGGTACTCTATCGCCGCGCTGGCAGCGTGTCAACAATTGAGGTTGTCGGAGGCAATGGCATTCATCGAGGCATAATCGATTCGCGGTTCGCTGAGCCACATGCGTGCCAAGGCAGAAGCAAAGACTCCCTGACCCCGCGCGGTCTTCACGGGTATTCGGCATATTAAGACTTTAGAAATTCAAAAGTTGTTTGCGTCGTCAACCCAATCGCCTTAACGATGTTGTCGGCGGGCAGCCGTTTCAGCTCGGCTGGCTCCATCTTATAGAGCCCGCCACCATAGACTCGCCCTTCGCTAATGAAGTCTTCTGCCTCGATGTCATGCAGAGCCAAGAAGAGCGTTTCATACAATGCTGGTTTCTGCTGAAGGGCGCTTCTTAGCGGCCCTTTCGGATAAAGCAGTAAATAGACATTTGCGGCGACCGCTTGCGACTTATTCCAGATGAACCGAAATGGCCTTTCCTTGGAACGCCCCATATAGGTACAAAGAAACGGAGCGGGCTCCCTCTTCTCTTGCGAATACCATGGGGTCCGTCTGCTCGCCAGATAACCTCCATGCACCCCCTTAGCCTTTCCCTGTTCAAGGTAGCTCCAAAACTCGGGAAACTCAGCCCTTAGAGTTTCTCCGTCAACGGGGCAGTCTATCACGACAAGTTGCCGTTCAAGACACGCATGCCCTTGGTTGTCCCCCTCAATGATTGCCTCTCGCATGAAACGCGGGCTTGGCACGATCGGGCGTAGATACTCTGCTGGTATCCGCAAAGCTCTCGCACGCTCCCGCGGCAATATGAAAAACTCGTTATTACCCGTTGCTAGACCACGTTTAACGTCAAACAAGTCACCCAACGTAACGGAAGACAGGCGACGCCCGTTTGTACTGCGTTCTGGCAGCGTTGTCCATTTTCTCACTCCTCGCAAGTCGTTCAACGCCACGCTCTGAGAGAACTCGGGCTCATCAAGAGTGCCAGCAAACGTGAAAGTGGCAGCGTGCCCCTTAATCGGCTTCGCCTTTTCGAAAATGACTACCGCCGAGGATACAAGAGCATCCGCAAACTGTATATCCGAGGGGCAGAAGCGATGAACATGCAACAATGTTACGTGTTCCAGCAGATATTGCTTGACCGTATTACCATAGTTTACGTCCATGAACTCGGACGGAATCAGCCATGCCGACAATGCCTTGTCTTCGAGCCACGCATCCGATAAGAGCAGGAAGTAACAGTAGAGCCCCGATAGGCCACTAATCGAAGTGCCCAGCCGTTCCAAGAGCAGGCCGTTCAGCCTTGTTTTGTCGGAGACGCTTAGGTGGTGGTGACGAACGTACGGCGGGTTTGCAAGCAAGAGGTTGAACTTGTCAATCGGCGGCGTTTGCTTTGTGAAATCACCCTCTATCACTTCCAGCCCGTGTTCATGCCACAGCTCTTTGGCTGCTCTTGCGAAAGTGGGGTCAAGTTCAATGCCTGCGGAATGCGCCAGTCGTTCAGTCGGGAACACGCTGCAAACGGCGGAGAAGAAGGATCCCGAGCCAATCGCAGGGTCGAGAAAGCGAAACTGACTCGTTCGATCGCGAAGACGCTTCCATGCATACTTCGCTATGTCAATCGAAAGCCTTGGAGGCGTCGCAAACTGGCCCCATTTATTGCGATCTTCTGCTGTCTTCAGTGATTCCAATCGGCCTTGCTCGGCAAGGCGACGTGCTTCCGTATCGCGCAGTGAACTCATATTGCTAAACTCCGAACTTATCCAAATCCGTGATCCGGTGTTCCCAAATCCAATCGATGCCCTCTTGGGCTTCATAGCCAAGGTATCCTGCGTCGAAGTACCCGCAAAGAAAGACGATATAGCAGACATCTTTGCCCAAAGCACTCCTCAGTTGAGACATCTTCTTCGCCTCTTCCTTCCGACGCTTGTTCGTGTTTGTGAAGTCGCCTGCTGATTTGGCCTCAATCAGTATGGGGAGTCCGTTGAGCAACGGCTTGTGAGGTTGAATGACAACGTCAACGGAAACATTGACTGCATGTGGGCGCTTGCCCGTTACAACATTATAGTGAACGGTATATGTTCCTGGTGGCATTGACCTTAGGTTGGCACCTTGCGGATAAGACTGTCTGTGATAGTGTTTGCCAGAAAGGTGTTTGGCGATTGCGACAAGCTGTCTCGTCTCTTGGGCGTTACGGATAATCGGGTTAGCATCAGCGCCGGTGAGCCTATCAGCCACAATGGTCGATGCCCTATGTCTTTCTTTTGTCGTTGTTCGTTTGTGTTGGTCCAACCAAACGAACAAGTCCCGGTCGAGCAAGGTGTGAATTACATCGCATATGCGCGTTAGGTGTCCCTCCAAAACTGGCTGGGACATTCTTGTCGGCAGTCGGTTCTTCTCCAGTGTCTTCACCAAAACGGAGGAACAATCGGCCAGACCGGCCAGCCGGTCCACCGCGATAGGTGGACAGCACGACATTCGCAGCGTTCGAATGATATTGGGCTTCGAGAGTATCAAGGCAGGCGACAAGTTAAGTAGGTCATTGCTGTCCGCGATCGCTTGCTCAACCTCTGTCGTCACTCGCAGTCTTGTTTCTCGAAATGCCTTCGGCGCAAACCGCATAAACCATTCGTTGTAAAAATCGACGGATTGCCGAGTATCGCGCTTCCACAAATGCGGCTTGTCAAGGTTGACAGGCATACGTATTCCTCCGGGACTCAAAGACTGACTCCGACGGAAACGCACTTGACGTAGGTGGCATGCAGTTCGCCCGCTACACGGGGAGGGACAAAGATAAGGGGATCGCCTGCTCGCCCAAAGAGCGATCGAGTAGCTTCCCATGCGGGGTGGCTCACTCGCGGTATCGTTCCGTCATTGAACCTTTTCACGGCGATGTTCTCATCTGCTGAGCAAGACTGACGCAGTCTAGCAGATTACGTGGGGGCGTCAATGGGGCCCAGCGAAGCGAGATAGCTCCTGGCGGAAACTGCCTGTCCGTCCAAGCCCGATGGTGGCGGCGTCGGTGTCCTACGTCCTTCGGAACTGTTTGTCCAGTTCCTCGCGAGTGAACACCAGCGCGGTGGGGCGGCCATGGGGGCAGTGATGGGCGTCTTGGACGAGGTGACGCTGCTGAAGCAGCTCCGTGATCTCGTCTGGCGTGAGCCGGTCGCCCGCCTTGACGGCTGCCTTGCACGCAATGGAGTGTAGAAGATCGTCCAGAAGGTCGCGCGGCTCCGGCTGCTTGCCGCCGGCGAGGATACGGTCGATTACCTCGCGCAAGACCTCCGCCGGGTTGATGTTCGCCAGCATGGCCGGATAGCCTGCAACCAAAATCGTATCGCCGCCGAACGGCTCGATTAGCAGGCCGAGCTTGGCCAACAGGTCGTGGTTTTCCAGGGCAGCCGCGGCCTCGGCCGCGCTCAGGTCAACAGGCTCCGGTACTAGGAGCTGTTGCGTTTCGATCGGCCCGGCCTCGATCCTGGCTCGCAACTGTTCGTACAGAATGCGCTCGTGAAGCGCATGTTGGTCGATGATTGTTACGCCTTCATCTGTTTCGGTTACGAGGTAGGCGTTATGGATTTGCATGCCCGTCAATCGAGGGGCAAAGTCTTGAGTTGGACTTGGGAGCGGCCAGGCCGCAGGCGCTGACGGGGCAGGGTAGGAGCCGGAAGTCGCGGTGGGCCACGGTCGATCGATGCGGGTTAGGCTGAGTGGTCCAGCGCCGGCAGCCGGCGCGGCCCAGGAACCAGAGCCGGAGCTTGGAGCGCGCTCATCGCCCTCCGACTGATGCCATGTAGCGACCTCGCCCTTGGCCCAGTCAACCAACTCCTGCCGCATCTGCCGGGCAAGGTCGTCGTTGCCGATTGGTTCGACGGATTCGCTCGACGAATGAACGCGCGTGTCCAGATCGGTCGTGAGAAACTTGCCGCGAAGTGTCGAGAGCAATTGGCTATACACCCGACCTGAATCCTGGAACCGGACTTCGAGCTTCGTCGGATGCACGTTCACGTCGACCAGGTCCGGCGGCATGGTGAAGTGCAGGAAGGCGACAGGGAAACGTCCCACGGTCAACAGACCGCGATAGGCTTCGGTAAGGGCGTGCTGCAACGCTCGGTCGCGAATATACCGGCCGTTAAGAAACACGTATTGCGTGCGGTTATTGCTTCGGCTCTGGCTGGGGTGGGCCACGTAGCCGGAAAGCCTGATGTCGCCATCGGCACTCGTGACGCAGATCAGGTGGTCGGCCAGCTCACGCCCGAAGAATCGGGCAAGCCGGTCGAGTTGCCCTTCCGAGGCTGGAAGGTCGAACACGGTGCGGTCGTTGTGTCGCAACGTAAAATGGACGTGCGAAGCCGCCAACGCAATACGGGTGAACGCCTCGCTAATATGCCCGAACTCGGTCGAGACGGTCCGCATGAACTTCCGGCGCACGGGCGTGTTGAAGAACAGGTTGTGGACCTCAATGAGTGTGCCGGGCGGGCAGCCGTGGGGGCTCACGGCGCCGGCATTGCCGCCGGTCACTTCCAGCTCGGCGCCAGCCGGGCTATCGTGCGTTCGGCTGCGCAGGACGGTGCGGCTGATCTCGGCGATGGAGGCCAACGCTTCGCCGCGAAATCCCAGGGTGTTCACTCGGAACAGATCGTCGGCGTCGACGAGCTTGCTGGTGGCGTGGGCGGCGATGGCCAGCGAAAGCTCGTCAGCCGGGATACCGTGTCCGTTGTCGACCACGCGTACCAAGTCCATACCGCCTTTCTCGATCGACACATCGATGCGCGAGGCCCCGGCGTCGACGGCGTTCTCCATCAATTCCTTGACGACACTAGCCGGGCGCTCGACCACCTCGCCGGCGGCGATCTTATTGATGAGAGACTGAGATAACTGGCGAATGGGCATTGATTAGAGGCCGTACTGCTTGATCTTCCGATACAGCGTTCGCTCGCCAATGTCGAGCATTCGCGCGGCATCCTCACGATTACCGCCGGTAAACTGGAGTGTTTCGGAAAGGAACAGACGCTCGACTTCTTCCAGCGGCCGGCCCACAAGCTTCGCTAGGGAAGTGGCCCCCGACGAGCCGTCCGACTCGGCTACGTGGTCGGTTTCGGCCAATTCCTCGGGCAGGTCGTCCAGATCGAGCAGACCGTCGTAGTCGACCACGACCATGCTCTCGATCACGTTGCGAAGCTGTCGCACGTTGCCTGGCCAGTCGGAGGTGGCCAGTCGCCGGCGCACCGCCGAGGTCATACCCTTGATCTGCTTGCCGTGCTGCTTGACCAACTGCCTGATGAAGTAGTCGATCAGGATGGGGATGTCCTGACGCCGTTCACGGAGCGACGGAAGCCGGACCGTGACGACCTTCAGCCGGTGATACAGATCGGGACGGAACAAGCCGGCCTCGATGGCTTCCTCCAGGTCGCGATTGGTGGCCGAGAGCAGGCGTACGTTGACTTTGATCGGTTGATTCGTGCCGACCCGGGTGATCTCGCCGTTTTCGAGTACGCGGAGCAGCTTGATCTGGGTGGGTAGCGGCATGTCACCCACTTCGTCGAGGAAGATCGTTCCACCGTGGGCGTATTCAAACTTCCCCACTCGATCGCTCGATGCGTCGGTGAACGCGCCCCGCACGTGCCCGAACAGCTCGCTTTCCAGGATATTCTCGCTCAGCGCGGCACAGTTTAGCACCACGAAGGAACTCCCCTTGCGGGGGCCGTTCTGGTGGATGGCCTGCGCAACAAGCTCCTTACCCGTGCCCGTTTCGCCCTGGATGAGCACGGCGGCGTTGGTGGGGGCGATGCGCTTGAGGCGTTCGAGGACGCCGCGCATTTGCGGACTGTCACCGACGACGCCTTCGAATCCGAACTTCTCGTCGAGCCGCTGGTGAAGCTCGAGGTTGGCTCGTCGCAGCCGGGCGCTTTCCGCCGCGCGCTGGACCGTAGCGCGAAGCTGGCCGATATCGAGCGGTTTGAGCAGGTAACTGAATGCGCCACGCTGCATGGCGTCGACGGCGGATGGGACCGTGCCATGCCCGGTGACCAGGATGACCTGCGCCTCGGGCTGGGTCGCCTTGGTCCGCTCCAGGACGCCCAGACCGTCCAGGTCGTTCATCACCAGGTCGGTTACTACGACGTCGAACGCCGCCTGCTCCGCTTCCTCGGCCCCGGCCAGCCCGGAAGTGGCCACGCGGCACTCGAAGCCTACTCGCTGAAGGGCCTCGGCCACCGTCTCCGCGTGCGCCGGATCGTTGTCCACCACCAGCGCGCGATAGGCCGGCTCTAGCGGACCACCTGCGGCAGGAGTAGCGGTCAAATGCTCTTTCACTTCGCTCATGGGCTCAATCATACCCGGTCTTCTCCCCCGGCAGAAGCACCGGCAGCACGGGGGGGTTCATGACACATGGCCTTTGAGTAGCGGTATGTTCTATCGCCCAGCCCAGCTATAATAGTGGATAAGGGGGGCGTTCCCGTGGTTTGTTGAACACCCCGGTTCGTCGCATTTTCAGGTACCCACAAAAGGGGATTGTCGTGTCCACAGTATTGGAAAAGCATCAGGCGGAGGAGCGTCTTGTGCTGGATGGGGTCTCCTGGTCCACCTACGAGGCACTTCTCGCCGACTTGGAGTATGGCGGTATCCGATTGACCTACGACCGAGGGAGGCTTGAAATCGTGTCGCCTTCAGGACATCATGAATGGTTTGCGGGACTGATCGGCCGAATGATCGAAGCGATGACCGAGGAGTTGGATATCCCAATCCGCAGCACGCGATCGTGGACTCTCCGGTTGGAGTTGAAACGCCGCGGCCTGGAAGCCGACGAATCATACTACGTGGCCAGCGAGCCCAAGGTGCGCGGGCGGGAAGACCTGACACTCGAGCACGATCCGCCGCCGGATTTGGCGATTGAGGTGGAGATTTCCAGTCCCTGGATCAAGAAGATCCCTATCTATGCCGAGCTTGGCGTGCCCGAAGTGTGGCATTACGACGGCCAGCGGCTTCGCGTTGAGTTGCTGCAAACAGACGGCACGTACGCGGCAAGCCCCGCCAGTGCCGCGTTTCCCTTCCTACCGATCGAGAAACTCGAAGCGTTTCTCGACCGGCGAGCCGACACCGACGAGACCACCTGGATCCGCCGATTCCGCACTTGGGTTCGCGAGGAACTGGCCGATAACCAGCCGAAGTAGAGCCGACCGGCCACCGACTCAACCAAACCGATAGATCCCCGGCTTGGCCACTTCCGGCATGGGGCAGGGGCCAAGCTCGTATTTCTCGGGGCCAAGACGCGTGGTGGACTTCATGGCATCGTCCCAGGTGATCTCCTGGCCGCTGTAGGCGGCTTCGCGGCCGAGGATGCCGGTCATGGTGCTTTCGGCTACCGCCTGCGCCTCGTTGATCGGCTTGCCTTCACGGATGCTGGAGATCAGATCCTCGTGCTCCTGCCGGTAGGGGCTCGGCTGGCTGTCGCGGAAGCGCCACCGGTCACCCGACTTGGAATGGATGGCGTCCTTGCAGTTACTCGTACCAGCGGTGCCGACGACGGCCTCTTCGACCTTGTTGCGGCATCCGTTGATCTGGCGGGCCTGGCTGAACATCGAGATGCCGCCGGGGTATTCGAACTCCACGGCGAAGTGATCGAAGATGTGCCCGTGGACCTCCTGGGTGCGGACCTGACGGCCGCCGATGCCCGAGACGGCCTTAATCGGGTGCGCACCGAGCGCCCAGTTCATGATGTCGAGGTTATGCACGTGCTGCTCCACATAGTGGTCGCCCGAGAGCCAGGTGAAGTAATTCCAGTTGCGGAGCTGCCATTCCAGGTCACTCCAACCGTTCTGCCGCTGGATCACCCATATCTCGCCCCCGTTCCAGTAGCACTTGCCGTAGACGATCTCGCCGATAGCGCCGTCGTGCAGTCGCTGGATCGTCTCCTGATAGCTCTTCATGTGCCGACGTTGCGTGCCAGCCACGATGCCCAGACCCTTTTGCCGGGCTAGTTCGCCGGCTTGCATCAGCAGTTTGACGCCCGGCACGTCGACCGCGGCCGGCTTTTCGATGAACGCGTGCTTGCCGGCCTCGATGGCGGCCAGAAGCTGCGCGGGGCGGAAATGGGGCGGCGTGGCCAGAATGACGTAGTTCACCTCGTCGACGGCCAGAAGCTGCTTGTAGGCGTCAAATCCGGTGAAGCACTGGTCCTTCGGGATGTCAATGTTCAGCTTGGCCAACTGCTCGCGGCATTGGACCAGCCGGTCCTCGAACAGGTCGGCCAGGGCGACCACCCGAATGTTCTTGTGCGACACCTCGGCTCCCTGGGCGACATCTTCGGTATGATAGCCACTGGCCGGATAGATGACGCGAGTGGCCGCGCCCAGCGCGTCGAGCGTCGCGCCGGTGCCTCGCCCGCCGCAGCCGACCAGTCCGATCTTGATCTCCATCTCCCCGCCCGTGGCATGCGCCGTTTGGCCGATCGCCACTTCAGCCGCAGCCGCGCCGGCCAGGGCGAGAGAAGACCGCTTGAGAAACTGTCTGCGCGAGACGTCGTGCTTCTGGGACGCCATGTTGGAAACGCTCCGTATCAAAGTGGGGAGAATTCGTTGACCATCGACCCATCCATGGTAACCGGAATTGGCTGGGATTGCCAGTGTGGGGAAGGCCATGGGGCGAGGAAGAGAGGAGCGAAAAGAAGAGACGTCCGATCACAAAGCCGAGGTGGCTGCAACACGATGATTCGCATTCTCCCCATCATTTCAGATCCCGATGAGGAACTCCGGCCGGTCGCTTGCATCCGCTGTCGTCCCGCCAGCGCAACGGACGCTCTAAGCCGGGACTCTCCTTGGAGCGGCTTGCAGAGGCCCCGATAACGGCTATACTCGTTTCCGCAGGCTCACTCCGTCCCCGCAAACGGAAGCTGGAGGGGAATGGTGGTTTTGAAAGCAGGACATGAAGAAGGTGAGGCTGTTACGGTGAGTAGATGCCCAGTAGATCCCATGCAAGTGAACGAATCGCGGCAAATGATGCTGTGGGAGGAGGCTGACGTAGAGAGCCCGAACTACCTCGCAAGGCAGCTCATCACATACATTGGCAACAAACGTTCTCTGCTCAGGCAAATCACCGGATCTGTCGAAGACGTCAAACGCCGACTCGGCGTCGATAAACTTCGCTGCTTCGATGTCTTCAGCGGCTCCGGTGTTGTATCGCGACTTCTGAAGTCCCATTCTTCCTACTTGGTCTCAAATGATCTCGAAGACTACGCTGCCATTATTGGACGCTGTTTTCTCGCTAATCGTTCTGAAGTTGACCGACGGATGTTGCAGCGATGTGTTGACGACTTGAACGCACGCGTCCTGACGGAGAAACTCCCGCGAGGATTCATCGAGGAGATGTACTCGCCTCGTGACGAGCAGTCGATTACCGAGGAAGACAGAGTCTTCTACACCAAGAACAATGCACGTCGAATTGATAACTATCGGAGACTCATCGACACAATCCCAGACGAGTTGCGAGACTTTCTTCTCGCGCCCCTTCTCAGTGAAGCATCGATTCATGCAAATACGGCGGGTGTCTTCAAGGGATTCTATAAGAATTGCGAGACGAGCATCGGGCAATTCGGGGGAAGTGGATCGGACGCGCTTCCACGGATCATGGGAGATATTACTCTATCCTCGCCCATTCTCAGCGAGTTCGAGTGCGAATACGAGGTGTTGCAGGAAGATGCAAACAACGCAGCTTGCCATGTGTCCAATATGGATCTTGCGTACCTCGATCCTCCGTATAATCAGCATCCTTATGGTTCCAACTATTTCATGTTGAATCTCATCGCTTGCTATGAACGTCCGAAGAACGTCAGCCGTGTGTCGGGTATACCAACGGATTGGAGGCGATCTGGCTATAATGTGCGTACGGAATCGCTGAGGCTAATGACCGACTTGGTTCAGCACCTCGATAGCCGGTTTCTGCTGGTATCCTTCAGCAATGAGGGTTTCATTGCTCCGCAAGATATGCGGTCAATGCTTGCAGACTTTGGCTCAGTCGAAGTCGTTGAGCTTCCGTATAACGCATTCCGAGGAAGCCGCAGTTTTAAGAATCGCTCCACCCATGTTATCGAGCACTTGTTCTTGGTTAAAAGGATATAGCAGTACTACCACGCAACTGTTTGAAATTTGAGACTTGAGATTTGCATCCCTCGCATAATCCATGCAAGGAACCTACCGTCCGAGGTAGATGACCGGCGGTTCGCCGTTGACGGCTAGGCGGGCGGGGGTAGGCAGGGCGATGGAGAAGCGAGTGCCGCGGCCGGGCTCGCTGTCGACGGCGATAGCGCCGCCGTGGGCCTCGATCACCTTTTTCGCAATCGGAAGCCCGAGGCCGGAGCCGCCGCGCTTGGTGGAATAGAACGCCTCGAAGATGCGCGCTTGCGCGGCCGCATCCATGCCGCGGCCGCTGTCGATCAGGTCGAGCCCGACGCCGTCCGAGCGCGGATAGGTGCGCACGACAAGCTGCCCGCCGTCGGGCATCGCCTGCTCCGCGTTGAGCATCAGGTTGAGCAAGACGCCGTAAATCGCCTCGCGATCGATCAGGACGGTGGGCAAGTCGGCGGCCAGATACTCGCCCAGTTCGATCTTGGTTTCGACGGCCTTGGGCCGGAAGAACTCTAGCACCTCGAGAACCTGATCATTTAGGTCGGTCGGCTCAAGTTTGAGATGGCGTCCGCGGGCGAAGCGGAGGAAGTCGTCCAGGAGCCGCTGGAGCCGCGTGCATTCCCGCTGGACGGTGACCACCTTGCCCAACGCGCGGCGATCACGTGGCGAGTCGCTTTCGCGAAAGTCTTCCGCCAGCAGGTCCATGTTCATGCGAATCGTGGACAGTGGATTTTTAATTTCGTGGGCCAGCCCGCCCACCAGACGAGCAAACTCGGCATACTGGTCCACCAGCTTCTGTTGTGGATCCAATCGGGCTGAGTCGGAGGTTGGCATGAGCTACTCGCAGGTCGGAAAACTGTAACCGTTCACGGGGCGGCGCAGGCAGTTTTCGCCGCTGTATGCGAAG
>CAZASB010000049.1:0-20581 GCA_964487655.1 uncultured Planctomycetaceae bacterium | reverse complement strand
ACGGGGAAGGATGGGAATGTACGCGTGTTGCTGTAGCTGGCCAGTCATCCGTCCGCCGGAGCGAGCCCGACGGGGAATCGCACGGGTGCAGCTCCAATACGGACCTCACTGTTCTACGTTCCCTACCCGCCCGATGGTTCGCTAAATCCGACTTTGCAGTTCTCCTGGAGGGGGCGAGGGCGAGATTGACAAGGTATTCCGAATATGTTACATATTTTCTCCTGTCAATGGACGATTATCGGCAATGGGATCGCGCGGCCCGCGTCCATGACGGCCCGTACGGTGGTTCCGTAGACTCTCCAGAATCGATAATGGAACAACCCCATGGCTACCACGGAAGAACACGGCTCGGCTGCGGAACTGCGCTGGAAGATTGATCGGAAGACGGCCCGGGTCGGAATCATTGGCTTGGGATACGTCGGGTTGCCACTGATCCGCACGTTCGAGGCGGCCGGCTTCCATATTCTCGGGTTCGACGTCGACCCGGCCAAGGTCGAGCGACTACAGGCAGGCGATAGCTACATCGAGCATATCCCAGGCGAATGGATCGGCCGGTGCGTGGCCAAGGGAACCTTCGAACCCACGGCCGACATGAGTCGGCTGGGCGAGGCCGACGCGCTGCTGATTTGCGTTCCCACGCCCCTTTCCGACAGCCGGGATCCCGATCTGGGCTACGTGGAGCAGACTACCGAGGCGATTGCCCGGACCTTGCGACTGGGGCAGCTTGTTGTGCTGGAAAGCACAACCTATCCCGGCACTACGCGCGACGTCATGCTGCCAATCCTTGCCGCGACGGGGCTCACGGTGGGGAAGGACTTCTTTCTCGCGTACTCTCCGGAGCGAGAAGATCCGGGCAACCCGAACTTCTCGGCCGAGAAGATCCCCAAGGTGGTCGGCGGCATCGACCCGATCAGTTCCGAACTGGCGGCGGCCTTGTATCGTCATGCCGTGGTGGAAGTCGTTCCGGTGAGCTGCTGCGAGGCGGCCGAGGCCTCGAAGATTCTCGAGAACACCTACCGGTCGGTCAATATCGCCATGGTCAACGAGTTGAAGATGCTCTTCGACCGCCTGGGCATCGACGTGTGGGAGGTGATCGAGGCGGCCAAGACGAAGCCGTTCGGCTTTCAGGCGTTCTACCCAGGTCCTGGCCTTGGCGGACACTGCATTCCGATTGATCCGTTCTACCTTAGCTGGGTTGCCAGGAAGCACGGCATGCCCACGCGGTTTATCGAGCTGGCCGGCGAGATCAACACGAGCATGCCTCGTTACGTCATCCATCGGCTCATGGATGCGCTCAACGAGCATGGCAAGCCGGTGAAAGGGAGTGACATTTGCGTACTGGGCGTTTCCTACAAACGCGACGTCGACGATACCCGCGAGAGCCCGTCGTTCGAACTGATCGAGCGACTGCTAGTCGCCGGCGCCAAGGTCACCTACAGCGACCCGCACGTGTCGAAACTGCCGCCCAAGCGCGATTACGACTTCTCCGGCTGGAAGAGCATGGCCCTAACGGCCGAGTTCCTCGCCGCTCAGGATGCCGTGCTGATTGCCACCGACCATTCCGCCTACGACTATCAGCACATCGTCCGTCACGCTCCGCTGGTACTCGACACTCGCAACGCGACCAAGCACGTGACCGAGTGCCGCGAGAAGATTTGGAAGGCGTAGCTTGCAGGATCGATGCCGGACATGAATCGACCGACGAACGGCCTGCCCTACAGCGGGGCTGCCGTCGAAAGCAAGGCGATAATCTCGCGGCTCGCTTCTTCGACCGACTTGCCGGTGACATCGACGGTGAGCCAGCCGTGCTTACGCGCCAGATCGCGTCCGTAATCGAGGTCGCGACGCACGCATTCGAGCGTTGCGTACGACTCGATGGGAATGCCGGTCCGCTCCGCGCGAACGCGGCGCAGTTCCAGCAGGCGCTCCGGCGTCATGCGCAGGTACACGACGCGCCGAGACGGAAGGGCCAGTAAGGACTCGGGCGGGGTCATGTCGAGAATCAGCGGCACATTCGCGGCAAACCATCCCCGATAGGCCATGTACAGCATGGTCGGCGTCTTCATGGATCGCGATACGCCTACAAGGACAACCTCGGCGCGTTGCAGGTCGTCGGTATTCTGACCATCGTCGTGACGGAAGGCGAAATCGACTGCTTCAATCACGCGGTCGCGCGCCTCCATGAGCTGCCGATACAGGCCCGGCTTCTCTTCCGGCATACGGCTCAGGTGCGTTGCCAACCGTTCAAGCACGGGGCCGAGCACGTCGAGTGAATCGACGTCGCTCAGCCGGCTCTCCTCGAGCAACAGGCGACGCAATTGCGCGGAAACGAGGCTGTAGAGCAGAAACGAGCCTCTACCCTCGCCTTCACTTGCGGCTTCACGAACCACCTCCTTGACCTGTTCCTCCGAACGGATATTTGCCCGACGGACGATCTTGACCGGAGCATTCTGAAACTGCGCCAAGGCCGCGTGAACAAGCCGGGACGCCGTTTCGCCCGTTGAGTCGGACAATACGTAGACGTTCAACATGCCCGATACAGTCCTTTTTTTGTTTTTAGTCCGCCAGGAGTTGCTTGACCTTTGCGACAATCCGATCTTCAAGGCCAGACTGAAACGGTCCGTGCCATCCGAAGTAGACCATCGCCCCACCTCCCTCGTAGCCGCCCTCCGCCAGCACGCGTTCCGAAGGGACGTAGGCGAACACCTCGTTGCAGTACCCTGCAATCCAGAGCCGCTCATGGGGCAGCTCGCGACGAAGCCGCAGGGCATAGTCGACCACCGTCTCGCCCGACAGGGCAACCAGTGCCATGTCATGGCCAAAACGGACCACTTGGACTGGGCAGGGATAGGTACTCGCCAGCGTGCCGTGCTCCTCGATTCGTTTGAGCAACACTTCAGTGAGTCGTTGCTGATAGACATTGCCCTCGCCTCGCCGCTTCTCCAATTCCGCCTTGCTAGGCGCCTCGATAAACGGTAGCTCGACCCGTTCCAAGCGGACGGCGAGAGGCCCCCGCACGGGAACGAGTTGGCCCGACAATGTCTCCTCCACGGCCGAGGCAAGCGCCTTGCCGTGCTGCTGGGCCAATTCAACCGTGCCGCGCGGATTGGGGTTGCTGTCGGCCCCGCAGCCAATCATGAACATGGCAATCGCGCCCGGATAGCGTTCTTCGAGAGCAAGTTGCGCGAAGCCTGGATAGTCGCCGCTGTACTGATAGGAATTGCTCACCAGGGTAGTCGCGTGACACGCATAGCCGAACAGAATGGCCAGAGGCCGCCCCTGCTCGCCGCAAACGCGCAAGACGGGGACCACATGGTCGACGGGACCGGCGGCATTCGGCGCAATCCCATCTTGTCCATTGCGAACCGGACGACGGTTCTTCGCGAAAGTCGCCTTGCCCTCGCCGAACTCCAACTCGACAGGCTGCATTGCCGCATGAGCCTCTTTGACCACGCCGGCCAACTTATCCACCAGCGCGCGGCCGTAACGGTTGATCGCCGCCGTCTGATCGGCGTCGAGTTCATAGGCGATTGGCGCACAGTCGGCAAGGACCGGTCCGCTATGAGTATGCGACGAATTGAACACAACCTGCTCGCGAGTGAGGCCGGTGGACGCGGCCAGGCGTTCCGCCACCACGTCGGCGATTTCACGAGTCATTCCGATCAAGTCGGTCGTGACAATGGCGACTCGCCCGCCCTGTTCGTCTTCGAGCACGAGGGCCTTGGCCCAAAGGGCATGGAGCGTTCCTTCCGCGGCATGATTTCTCGCGGCGAACCCGGCCATCCAGGTCGGTTCCTGGGGCGTGATGTCAACTCTCGCCACTCCGGCCCGCCAGCTTGCCGCGGCAGTTCCCGATGAAATGAGCAAGAGCAATCCGATGGTTGTGACAATCCGGCGGTATCTCATGTTTGCGTCTCCGTGGGAAGGGAAAGGGGGCGGTCGGCCACAACCGCCCCGACAATCACCGCGAGGCATTCGGCCGGCCAAGACAGGCCGAAACCGCGAACCCCGCAATCCAACTTGATCTGACATTACCGCCCTCGGCTGCTCCTGTCAAGAAGGGGTGTGCGGCAAGTTTCTCCGGCACGCTTGGCACAGGCATTCCAACGCGTGCAAGTTGCGGTTTACACTAGCGCCGGGCGCACAATGCTCACCCCCAGGTTCGCCCCGGTGGATGCATGACTGGCCAGCTACAACGGAGCTTCGGAAGAACTCTCTTGGTTGCCACCCCGTCTCGCCCATCGCCGCGCAAGACGGCGGCCGAGACGTCGCGCGAAAACGCGTAGCGGCACGGTACAAGCCGGCCGGTTCGTCCGTTGCAACGGCTTGCGACATCCACTCACGCAATAGGACCGGAGGGCTTGCTTGACCGCGTTAGGACCGGAGGGCTTGCGCCCTTCCGCTTCTTGTCCGTGAATCGTCGCACGACTCTCCGAGTCGTGAACCTCCCAGACATGAACTCGACTCGGAGAGTCGAGCGACTATTTGCTATCGCTCGCCGAAAGGGAACGTGTAGCGGCACGGCGCAAGCCGTCCGGTTCGCCCATTCGTCAGAAAGTCTTGCCGCACACCAAGAAGGGAACCTACGACACGATCGCCGCGCGAACGTGCTCTTCGGGTACGTCGCTAACCAGTTCCACGCGACCCAGCCGGCTGGGCAGGACGAACCGGAGCCGGCCGTGCTCGACCTTTTTGTCGTGCATCATGGTTTCCAGAATACGATCGGGATCGAGCGAAGGGGGCTCAATCGGCACGCTCAACCGCTTCAAGAGGCACCGCTGGCGAGCGGTCACTTCGGCGTCGATCCGCCCCAGTCGCTCCGCCAGGCGCGAGGCGAGCAACATGCCCATGGCCACCGCCTCGCCGTGCAGGATTTCTCCGTAGCCGCTCAACGCCTCGAACGCATGGGCAAAGGTATGACCATAGTTGAGCATGGCGCGTACGCCGGTCGTTTCAAACTCGTCTTGCTCCACCACATCGGCCTTCAATTGACAGCATCGGGCAATCACGCGAACGAGCACGTCGGGATCGTGCCGGTTGATGGCGTCGGCATTGGCCTCCAGTTCGGCAAAGAAGTCGGCGTCGAGAATCACGCCGTACTTGACCACCTCAGCCAAACCGGCGCGATACTCGCGGTCTGGCAGCGTATTGAGCGTGGCCGTGTCAATGAGCACGCCCACCGGCTGCTTGAACGCGCCGACCATGTTCTTTGCCTTCGGAAGGTTGATGCCTACCTTCCCGCCCACCGAACTATCGACCTGAGCCAGCACGGTCGTGGGAACTTGGAAGAATCGCACGCCTCGCGTGAAGGTGGCGGCAATGAAGCCGGCCAGATCGCCCACCACGCCACCGCCGACGGCCACAACCAGGCTCTTGCGGTCCGCGCCCACCTCCAACAATCCGTCCCACAGGCCGGCGGCCATGTCGACCGACTTACTGGCCTCGCCCGGATCGACCACGATCATATCGACCTCGACCCCGGCGTCCGTCAGGCTTGCCGCAACCGTTTCAGCGTGCGGCGCGCGCACATTCTCGTCCGTGATAAGCACGACATGTGACGTCTTATCCAAGCCGGCTAGGAACTCTCCCACACCGCCGAGGTTTCCCGTGCCAATGCGGATGTCGTAGCTTCGCTCGGCAAGACGAACGTGGATGGTTTGCAGGTTGGCGGTCACGCGGTGTCCCTATTCCCTTCTCAAACGGTTGTTTCGACGAGTTGCTTAATGACGGCGGGACTCTTGTCCCACGTTGTCTTGTCATGAGACGTGCTCCAATCAGGGAGAGTGCCCATCAATCACTTCGCATATTCTTCAAGACCAGCCAGTCGCCCAGGCTGGGCCAAAGCTGGGCCAGCGCGAACAGTATCCTCGCCTTGGCCGGCACGACAAGCTCCAGTTGTCGCTTTTCGCACGCGCGGACGATTCGCCGGGCAAGCCACTCCGGATCGATCCGGCGGACCTTCACGCCTGCCCCGGGCCCTCGGGCGGCCTCCGGAACGCCGTCTTCGCCCTCCAGGTGGTACAGTCGGTCGCCCGGTCTCGCGATGGGACCGGGACACACCAGCAGCACATGAAGCCCGTCTTCGCCCAGTTCCAGTCGCAACTGCTGCGAGTAGGCCGCGACCGCGTGCTTGGTGACAGGATAAGCGCCAACATATCTCGCCGCCGCCTTCGCCGCCAGCGAGCCGATATTCACGACGTGACCGCGCTCGAGCAGTAGGTGGGGCGCCGCGGCGCGCGTGCAACGGATCATGGCCAGCACGTTCAAATCCCAGAGTGCCTGGAACTGCTCCACGGTGGTGTCCAATACCTTGCCTCGCATGGAGCGGCCGGCATTGTTGACCAACGCGTCCAGCCGGCCGAAACGCTTGATCGTGTCGTCGAACAAGCAGTCGACGTCCTCCTGCCGCGTAATGTTGACGGGAACCCCGAACACATCGAACCCAGCGGCGGTCATTTGCTCGACCGTCTCCACCACCCCCTCGGGCTCCAGGCCGGCAACGACCAGCCGGGCGCCTGCCCGGGCGAATGCCTCGGCAATAATCCGTCCCAGCCCGCTTGTGCCGCCGGTGACCAAGACAACTCTTTCATTCCAGTATCCCATGGGAGTTAAGATATGGAAAACCAAGCGGCGTGACTAGTCCCCGCATGTGACAAGAATTTCTGGCACGCTTGCGAAAACAGTCACGTGCGGGCTCGTCCCACCCACGAAGCCCTCGTTGTTGTACATAAGTGGCGACCGCCACCGTGCGAGCTTGCCCCGCCGGAGCGGTGGTCAGTGGGCTACAAGCGATACGCAGGGGGGATGATCGGGTGGATCGTGCTCGTATAGCTGACTGACCATGGCTCCGGCGGGACAAGCCCGCACGGTGGCCTTCCTCACGACTTCAACTTGTGTAACAACAACAAGGGCGAAGCCCTGGGCTGGCGAGTTGGCCGCCCTTGGCGGCAATGTATGGCCGGTTTGCTCGGCGCGCCCATCGGCACGGGGCCGGTGGGAAGACGACAGGGAGGGACAGCTTACGCGCCAAACTTCTCCAGCTTGCCGGCGTGGGCCATTAGCAGGGGCATAAGATAGACCGCCTGGAAATGACCGAGTTCACCCGTGCGGGCCTCGCGCTCGCTGAACGCCTGGCAGTGGTCGAACCGGCAGGTGTCCGAAGCGATGAGCACGGGTACGGCGTGCCAGCTATGCCCGGACAGTTTGGCCGGGGTACTGTGATCGCCCGTGACGGCTATCACGGCAGGCCCGAGGGCCTCGACTCGCGGCACGATCCGGTCGAAATCCTCGGTTGCCTTGACCTTGGCGTCGAAGTTGCCGTCCTCGCCGCGGCTGTCGGTGTACTTGAAGTGGACGAAGAAGAAGTCGTAGTCGTTCCAGGCGGCCTCAAGCACGTCGATTTCCTCGTCGAGTGACTTGGGCTGGCCCACCACATCCATGCCCACCAGTTGGGCGAGACCTTTGTACATTGGGTAGACGGCGATGGCGGCCGCCTTCAACCCGTACATCTCTTCGTAGGTGGCCAAGCCGGGCTTCGTGGAGAATCCTCGCATGGTGAGTCCATTCGCCTTGGATTCACCGGCCAGTATCTTCATGGCCTGGGCGACGAACTCCTGGGCAACCTGGGCCGTCTTCTCGCTCTCCGCGTCGGCCGCCTTCGGCGTTAGGGGCGGAACGCCCGTCTTTTGCGGATCGGTGTCGGCCACGTTGCCGCCAAGACCCTCGCCGCGGAGGACGACGACGAGCCGATGCTCCTGAACCGGTTCGACAAACACCTCGATGCCTGGAATCTTCACCGCACGGAGCTTTTTGGCCAGCGGCGCGCTCTGGTCGGTGGGAATGCGCCCGGCGCGGCGGTCGGTAATGTTGCCGGTCGCGTCGAGCGTGCAGAAGTTGCAGCGAATGGCCACGTCATTGGCCTCCAGCTTGAACCCGACGCCGGTCGCCTCGAGGGCGCCGCGGCCGATCAGGTACTTCACCGGGTCGTAGCCGAACAGTCCGAGGTGTCCGGGCCCGCTGCCAGGGGTGATGCCTGGCGCAATTGGGTACATCATTCCCAGGGCGCTTCGCCTAGCGAGTGCGTCGAGATTCGGCGTCTTGGCGACTTCGAGTTCCGTACCGCCCCCCGGTTCAAGGGGTAGGCCGCCCAGCCCATCGGCTACCAGAAGGACGATCTTCGAGTCGCTCTTCGATTTCAGCCCACGCACGAGTTGTTGAATATCCATGGCAATATCCTTTAGAGGAAATGGAGAATGGCAGTGGAAGACCTCCATTACAGCAGAATCGCCCCTCCCGGCAAGGAGTGGCCGTTGCGAGAAGCGTTTGGCGCCGGTATCGGAAGAAGCTATTGAGGTCAAGTCAGGGCGGCGACGCGTAACGACGCCCGGGATCGAACTGCTTGCCTCCCGTTTCCCGGTTACCCGGCGGCTGCTGGTCGGCGCCCAGGGAATTTCGATCGACGAGTTCCTGACTAAACCAGCCCGGATTATTCATATACGTAGGGTGGGTAGAGGTCGCGTCAATCCTTGGTGGGTCCGCACAAGCCGCAACCGGGCTGATTTATGGCCGCCCGCCTGGAAAGACGCCGGCACTAGCGACCGATGACCCACCAGAGAAGCGGCTTGTTTGACCCACCCTACCTATCGTGAATAATCCGGGCCAGCGGAACACTGGCTCCAATAGCGGGGGCTTTGGCCGATCATTCTGGGGCCCTAGTCAGATACCGGGAAACTTGCGATACTTCGCCGTGTAGCTAGTTGCCTCAAGAAGGAGCGAATGCGGCATGTCCGTTACACCCATCGCCTACGATTATTCTCGCCTGATTATTCCCGGTGACGCCCCGGCGTTCGTCCGGCAGACGGCCCTGGTCGATGCCGATCTGAAGTACATTGCTCCGCGATTGACGGCCTGTCGGCAGGAGATTATGGATAATGTCCGGCTTTGGGTTATGCATGGGCCTATTCCGCCGGAGAAGCAACCGTTGGACGCCGCCTTCCTCGATCTGCCCAACCAGTTCCTCGACGAAGATCGGGAGCGGTTGAATCAGATTATCGCCACGGGAAATCGGCTGGCCGGGCTGTGCGATCGCGTGGTCGTGCTTGGTATTGGCGGTTCGTACATGGGCGCCCGCGCGGTGTTTGACGCTTGCTGCCACCCGTACCATAACGAACTCGAACGGGCCGCCCGCGGCGGCCACCCCCGAATCTATTTCGAGGGCAACAACCTGGACAACGACGCAACTCGCGGCCTCTTGGACCTGCTGGGGGAGAGTGACGACTGGGGGATTGTGGTCATCAGCAAGAGTGGCGGCACCCTGGAAACGGCCGTCGCCTTCCGGGTCTTCCTTGACGCCCTGAAGAAGGGCTGCAAGGGAGACATGAAGAAGGTTCGCGAACGCGTTGTTCCAATTACGGGCGAGACGGGCCGCCTCCGCGATCTCGCCGAGGCGCTGGGCCTGCCCGAGTCCTATCCCATTCCGGACGGCGTTGGCGGACGGTTTTCCGTCCTCAGCGCGGTGGGACTGTTGCCTGCCACCATCATGGGCGCGGATATCGAGAAGCTCGTCGAAGGCGCCGTGGCCATGAACGAAATGTTTCGGCAGTCGGCGCCGCTGGAGAACCCGGCGCTGGACTACGCAGGCATATCCTGGCTGATGCAGTCGCGGCGCAACGCGATGATTCGCGTGCTCTCCACCTGGGGCAGCCGCTTGGAGGCCGTGGGCCTTTGGTACGATCAACTCCTGGCCGAGAGCCTCGGCAAGCATGGCCAGGGCCCGACACCGCTTACAGTGGTCAATACTCGCGACCTCCACTCCCGGGGTCAGCAGCACCAGGAAGGGAGTCGCGACAAGCTGATCACAAACCTCGTGGTCGACGCTTGCCGGCGCGAACCGGTCACGGTGGAGCGGTCCGATTACGACCAGGATCGACTCAATGAGCTGGCCGGACGCGGCTTGCCCGAATTTCTTGCGGCCGCCCAGGCAGGCACCGATCGGGCCTATCTCGACGCGCACCGCCCGATGGCGACAATTCGCCTGCCACGAATCGACGAGGCATCGTTGGGCCAATTGTTCCAGATGCTGATGATCGCCACGGTGGTCGAAGGGCGGCTGATCGGCATCAATCCCTATGGCCAGCCCGGCGTGGAGGCTTACAAACACAACATGAACGCGCTGCTGCGCAAGTAGCCGCATTTTCCATCCTCTTAACCGCGATCCATCCTATGTCCAATATCGAGAACAAGACCGCATTGGCCTTCATGGCCCATCCCGACGACGCCGAGTTCCACTGCGGCGGCACGCTCATTCGTCTGGTCGATGCCGGCTGGGACGTACACATTTGCACGGTTGCCAATGGCGACTGCGGCACCATGACCGAAACGCGGTGGGCCATCGCCGGCATCCGAACGGTTGAGGCGGATCGAGCGGCCAAACTGATCGGCGCCACCTACCACTGTCTGGGCGAAAGCGACGGCCTGGTGGTGTTCGACCAGAAGACCATCCAAAAGTCGTTCGATCTATTTCGACGCGTGACGCCTTCCCTCGTGTTCATCCATCCGCGGCATGATTACATGATGGATCACGAGATGTCGTCGCTTTTAGGGCGGTCAGCAAGCTTCATGTTCGGAACGCCGAACGCATCGGAGTTTCCATTGAGTCCGGCGACGAAGGTGCCGCACATGTACTACTGCGACCCCCCCGAATCCCGCGACCATTACGGCAATATCGTCAAGCCAACGACCTACGTCGATATCGCCGTGGCGCTGGATCGGAAGACGAACATGCTGGCTTGCCACGCCAGCCAGCGCGAATGGCTCCGAGACTACCATGGCGACGATGAGTATTTACACTCGATGCAACGCGCGGCGGCCATGCGAGGCGCAGAGGTGGGTATGGCGGCAGCCGAGGCGTTCATCCAGCACCGCGGCCACGCCTACCCGCGGAACGACCTGTTGGAAGAACTGTTCGGCAAGGCCGGGACAGTCGTCTAGCATTCCATGAAAACCAATTACTCAAACACGAACTTGGAGAAATAGACATGGCGCGCACGCTCAGTAAAGTTGCACACGATTGGTGGGATTACACGACTCTCGACGAGCAGATACTCAACGACGCCGCAAGACTTACGGCCGAGGATCTTGCCGGGATGTCGCGTTCGGGTTTCAAGGTGGTCATCTTCGACACGCTCGAAGAGTTCTACATGGCCGAGGCGCTCGAGTACATCCATGCGTGGAAGCGGTCGACGGCGGACAATCCGACCGGTATCTGCGGCCCGATCGGCCCGACGGAGCAATTGCCGCTGGTCGCTCGTCTGGTCAATGAACTGGAACTCAACGTGAGCGACGCCCATTTCTGGGGCATGGACGAGTGGTTCGATGACGATGGCTCGCCCGTCTCGCCGGAACATCCCCTGTCGTTCGTCAAGGCGAGCAAGGAACTGTGCTTCGACCGCATGGACCCCAAGCTCCGTATGCCCGACGCGCACCTCCGCTTCCCCATGGACGACTTTCCTGGTTACACGCGCAGTTACGACGAGATTCGTTGCCTAGTCATGCAGGGTGGACAGGGTGAGACGAAGCACTGGGCATTCAACGACCCGCCGCGGCGCATGGGACAGTACCAGGATTCGCCGCCGCCGCCGGAGGAGTACCGCAAACTGGCCGCTCGCATCGCGGATCTTCACCCAATGACCCTCATCCAGAACGCCCGCACGTCGGGCGGCGGGCAGGTGCAGCTTGTCCCTCGCACCGCGGCCACCGTCGGTCCGGTCGAAACGTGGAAGTCGGAGAAGGTGTCCATCTGGCATCCCGGTCATCACGACAACCCGTTTGGTATGCGACTGACCACGCTGATGATTTCCAAGCAGATTCCCGACAGCTCCGTGCCCATGTCGTTGCTGGCCGATCATCCGAACGTGCAGTTCAGCTTCTACCGAGGCGGCATCGGCAGTACGGCCACGGAAATGCACTAGCGGGCGCGGGCTGCCATGTCCTCGCGTGAGGCGATATACGCAATGGTCGCGTGCGTAATCAGCCCTGACCGGGTCTCTCCATGGTCGCGGGCATACCTGTCCATCACGGTCAGAATCCGCTCCGGCAATGTGACGTTGACCCTGCGAGTCTTACCGGACAGTCTGGCGAGGTCTACCGTCACGATCGCCCACACCCCGCCGCTGTAGTCGGGATTCGCATGATGATGCTCGATCGTGCTGGGGGCGGGAACGGCCTCGCCATCCGACAGCATACCCTCCAGATGGCACTCAATCGCCTCGGCAACTGCATCCATCGCCTCATCGAATGTGCGCCCCGCACTAAAGCAGCCTGGCAGGTCCGGCACTGTGACGCCATAGTCGCTGGCAGAGTCTTTGTGGAGAACAACTGGATAACGCATCGTCTTCTCACTTCGTGGGTGGCCACGACCATTCCGCCTGCCGGAAGATACTCCTCACGGTTCCCGTCGGCAGGTCTCTCTTCGGGTGTGGTACGGTTACTCGACCGGGCTTCGTCGGATGCTTGTATTGGTGGTGGCTACCGCGAATGTGGATCAACTCCCAACCGTCATCCTTAAGCCTGTCGATGATTTCCCGACTGTTCATTCGCTTTCCATTATCGACATCCAATTATACACACTGCACACACCTTTGTCAAGGTGTCCACCAGTGCGCAGACCACGCGCCGGGGACGCGCTCTCTCACCTCACCAACCGAGAGCCTCCTGTTCTCTTGTCCCAGTATTATTGGGGCTCCCAGATGGCATTGAGTTCTTCCTTGAGATGATTGAGCACGTTCACTAGCAGCTACAGTTCCTTCCACTCGCCCGCGACGGGCGCGGGGAAGAAGCCATTCTCGTCGGCCTGGACCGGGGCGGGGCTGTCGTAATTCATCGTGTCTAGGTAATCGCAGAACTGGAACTCTGAATTGACGACCTCGTCCCAGGTGACAATCCGGTTGTAGTGGGCGGCGGCACGGCCCATCAGCGAAGCGTAATCGGAGTATACGGCCCGTTTCGCCTCGTTGAATGGCTTGTCGTTTCGGATGGCGTCAATGAAGTCGACCCAGTGGTAGTCCCACGGGCTGCGAGCGTCGGCCGTTGGCGACCATTCGACGTTGCCCGAGGCAATGTGCTGATCCTTGAACATGTGGACCGTTGCCGCATGCACGTTGCCGGAGAACTGTCCGGCCTTCTTGGTGCAGTGGACGAACGTGGCAAACTCGGTATGGCCGCCCTGCGCGCGACGGAAACCGCAGAATGCCTTTCTGCCGTCAGCGAAGGTGAACTCCATCGCGTAGGTGTCGGCGTTTTGCCCGTGGTCGGTGCTGCCCACTTCGCGTCCACCCATCCCGTGGCAGGAAACCGGCCACGAGTCCATGAGCCAGCAGCATTCATCAATCTGGTGGATGAGGTTATCAACCATGTGACCGGACCCGAGCCAGAAGAGCTGGGCCTTGCCAAACTGGAACTGGGCCATCAGGTCATTGGCCCTTTCGCCCGTATTGCCAAGCCACCCGCGCCCGGTCAAACGATTGGCCCGGATGTACATCAGGTCGCCCATTTCGCCGCTGTTGATCTTATCGATGAGCGCGGCCCTGGCGGGTGAGTGGCGACACTGGAGGCCCGCGGCGATCTTCACGCCCTTCTTCTCGGCCTCTTCGCCGGCTTTGAGCATCCGGTGGAGCCCGACGGGGTCTGGAGCGAACGGTTTCTCCATGAACACGTTGATGCCCTTGGACACGGCATATTCGACATGCACGGGGCGAATGTAAGCGCGCGTGGTACACATGGCCACGTCGCCGGGGCGCAACATGTCGATCGCCTTCTTGTAAGCGTCAAACCCGATGCACTTCCGGTCGGCTGGCACGTCGATTTTGCCCTCGAACTGCCTCGACAGCGCTTTGTGGGCGCGTTCCAGGGAATCCTCCGTCAAATCGGCCATTGCATATAGCCGAATTGGGCCCTGATCCTCGGTCTTCATCGCGTTACCGACCGCGCCGCTGCCCCGGCCTCCGCAGCCAATCAGCGCTAGGCGGATTGTGTTGTCCTCGGCGGCGTGAACGGCCGGCACGGCGCCGGCCATTACCATCGCGCCGGCGGTAACCGCGCCGGTGCGCCCGAGGAATTGCCGCCGAGTCACGTTGAAGTCATGGTTCGATTCGGACATGGGTGTTCTCCTAGAAGATGTAACGGTTGACAACGTTCTCAAACAGCTCTTGGCGGCCCGACTCGTTGGGCTTGGAATCACCCTTCTCGAGCATGTACTTTTCGAGCGACTTGAAGTCGTGCTTTCCGGTCTCGATTTCCGCGCCGACGCCGGCATTCCACGAGGCGTAGCGATCTTCAACCATGCGAGCCAGTTCGCCCTCGGCGCGAATGCACGCGGCGATCTTCAAACCCTTGGCAAAGCAGTCCATTCCGCCAATGTGAGCGTAGAATAGGTCGATCGGCTCGAAGCTCTCTCGCCGTACCTTGGCGTCGAAGTTCACTCCGCCGGGGGCCAGGCCGCCGTATTTGAGCAGCGCCAGCATGATCTTTGCGCCCAGGTAGACGTCGGTGGGGAACTGGTCGGTATCCCAACCCAGCAACAGATCGCCCGTATTGGCGTCAACCGAGCCGAGGAAGCCTTGGTGACCTGCGTAATCGAGTTCGTGTTCCACGCTATGCCCCGCCAGGGTCGCGTGGTTCGTCTCGATGTTCAGTTTGACGTGGTCGGCCAGGTCGTACGCGCGGAGGAAGTTGATGCATGCCGCTGCGTCGAAGTCGTACTGGTGCTTGGTGGGCTCTTTCGGCTTCGGCTCGAAATAGAACTGGCCGGTAAAACCGATCTCCTTGGCGTAGTCGACCACCATGTGCATGAAGGCGGCCAGATGGTCCAGTTCTCGCTTCATGTCGGTATTCCACCACGACTGATACCCTTCGCGTCCGCCCCAGAACACGTAGCCGTCGCCACCGAGTTCCTTGGTCACCTCGAGGGCTTTTTTGACCTGGGCCGCCGCGTAGGCGAAGGCATCTGCGTTGCAGCTCGTGGCGGCGCCGTGCATGTATCGCGGATTGCTGAATAGGTTGGCCGTGCCCCAAAGGAGCTTAATACCGGTCCGATCCATCTCTCCCTTGATCGCCTTGACGACCGTGTCGAGGTTCTTGTTGGTCTCGGCCAGAGTTTTTCCCTCTGGGGCCACATCGCGGTCGTGGAAAGCAAAGAACGGGGCGCCGAGCTTTTCGATGAACTCGAACGCCACGCGCACGCGATCGACGGCGTTCTCGACATTGTCCTCCGGCCCTTCCCACGGGCGCAGCATGGTGCCGCCCCCGAACGGGTCCGCGCCCGTTCCCCGCATCGTGTGCCAATAGGCGACACTGAAGCGGAAGTGCTCCTTCATCGTCTTGCCCTCAACCACTTCGTTCTCGTCGTAATGGCGGAAACTCAGCGGATCTTTCGAGTCGGGGCCTTCAAACGGAATCCTCGAGATGTCAGGAAAGGCAGTCATGAATATTTCTCCGGAATGGGTCAATCGTCGAGCATCGTGCTCGAACACGGGGAACATTACGCAAAATGTAACCGTTCACGGGCCGGCCACAAAACATACCCATATTCTGCCTCCAAGTCCATTGCGAAACAAGGGAGGGGGGATGTCGCTGCCCTCCCCAGACGGCTCATGCGCGGCGGCGTGGACTCCCGCACGGCTTACCGCTATGGTAGAATAACGCCCGAGTCCCGCGACACTTTCTTCCACTCCAGGAGTACGATGATGGACGCGTCCTCGAAAATCCTTGCCGGCTCTTTCCCGCGTTGCGTGTTCCTTGTGGCGATTCTCTCGATATGTGAATTCAACGCGGCCGGCGCCGCCCCACCGGCCGCATCGCTTCGCGCCGGCGCCGCGGCGGTGGACATCTCGCCGCGCGAGTTTCCGGTGAACATGCCGGGCGGGTTCAGCCAAAACCTTGTAGGACTGCTGCCGTGCTCGTTGGCGAGCGGGGAGGATCTCGTGCTGGCCGGCGACGGAAAGGCCGATTATCAGATCGTCGTGCCGGACGCTCCGGCAACGGCGGCCATTGGCGAGTGCTTGCGGCAGGTCGCACGACTGATGCAAACAGCTTTCCACGCCCAAGGATTCGAGTTGTCCATCGTCGCGGAAGGTCAGCGAGATCCGGCCAAATCTGGCATTTATCTTGGCGACACGGCCTTTGCGCGGACCAACGGCGTTGATGTCGCAAAACTCAAGGATTGGGGCTACATTCACAAGGTGGTCGGGCGCGACGTAATCATCGCCGGACGCGATCATCCCGCGCCGCGAGAGTCCGAGGGGCCCCGCAGGCCCGTTTTCGACCGCGTTGGCACGGCAAAAGGCGCCGCCGACTTCCTTCGGCAGTATGTCGGAACGCGGTTTCTCTACCCAGATATCCCACTTCGCGCGTCGCTCCAGGCGGCGGCGGAGATCGACCTGCTGACATCGCCGGCCATTGAGTTCATTCCGACGCCGACGGTTGCGATTCCGGGCAACCTGGACGTTCGGCAAACCGTGCCGTTGAAGTACAATATCGCCTGGGGGTCGGGGGCCGGCTTCTATGACTTGGCAAACAACCGCTTTCCGATCGTCGACGAGGTGTTTGGCGGCCACACGTACCAACGTGCCGTCCCACTGGACAAGTATGCCGAAACCCACCCGGAGTACTTCGCCTTGATCGACGGCAAACGTCTGGTGGACCCGACGGTGAACGCCCAATACTGTATCTCCAATGCCGAGGTCCAACGACTGATGTACGAGGATCTGATCGGCTGGCTCGACAAGGGCTGCGAGACGGTCGATCTCGGGCAGCCCGACGGCTTCCGCCCGTGTCAATGCGACGCGTGCCGCGAGCTTTTCGACACTGGCGACGACTGGAGCGAGAAGTTATGGATTCTGCACCGGCGGCTTGCCGAGCAGGTGCTGGCGGCCCGGCCCGGCAAGCAGGTGACGATGATGTCGTACATTCTGACGGCTCTGCCGCCGAAGACGTTCACGCAGTTCCCCGAGAACACGCGGATCATGCTGACCGGTACGAACGAGGAGGACATCGCCCCCTGGCGAGCATGCACGGTCCCGGGAGGATTCACTTCGTACGTCTACAACTGGTGTCCGAACCTGGGCTCTCGATACACGCCCATGCGAACGCCTCGCTTCGTCGAGTCGCAGGTGAAACGCCTGGTCGACAACCGCATTCAGTCGGTGTACCGCGACGGGCCGGGCGCCTTGTATGGATTGGAAGGGCCGGTGTACTACACGATGGGCCGGATGTTCGACGACGCCGAGAACAACCGGGCCCAGGATCTCGTCAATGAGTTTTGCGGCGCGGCGTTCGGCAAGGCGTCTTCGCCCATGTTACGGTTCTACGAGCGGCTGTATCACGGCATCGAACTGTACTCGGAATTCCTCGGAACGCGTTGCCCGGCCTGGGCCTATCATGACATCTCCGGCCGCCGCCGCAAGTACCTGACGGATCCGTTCCAGTTGTTGGGGTTTCTTTACACGCCCAGCCTTCTCGATTCGCTGGAAGAGTATCTGGCGTTGGCCGAACGCTTAGGCGACACGGACAAAGTGAAGACACGGCTCGCGCTGGTCCGGCGCGAGTTCGACTACCTGAAGAGCCTGGCCCGCGTGGTGCATCTGTATCATGCCTATCAGCTTCAGCCGGACCGGGGCTCGCGCAATCGCTTGCTTGACGCCATCGACGCGCGCAACGCGGCCGTCGCCGATTACTACGGTGAACGAGGGCGAACCAAGCCGCTTGCCGGCTGGGCATACACGATGTTTCCAATCCCCGGCCACAGCGAGGAGCACCTGCGGCTGGCCTACGATGGATATCAGGAACCGTACAAGAGCACGTGCCTGAACTGGGACACGTCGGCCATGCGCAATGCTCCACTCCCGGGCGCGAAACGGATGACCGTACCACCGGCGGCGAACCCGGTTGCGCTCGACTCTCCACAGTGGCAGCGCGCGGCGTCCCACGAACTGGCTCCCCTTTTGACCGGCGTGGAGGTGACTCGCAAGACGACGGTGCAAACCCTGTACGACAATGCGAGTCTCTACGTGCGAGTTGAAGGCGCACTAGCATCCGATCGAATGAATGATTCCTCCGATGCGGAACTTGTCGAACTGTGCGTGGCTCCGTCGGCCGGGCGAGACATCGTGTACCGCTTCAGGATCGGCCCAAAGGCGGAATCGAAGTCGGACGCGGCGCTCGGATTCGTAAGTGACGTCATGGACCCGCGGTACGGCCAGTTCGATCCCGATTGGACCGGCGAGTGGACGGTGGAAACCCGGCTTGAACCCGAGAAGAACCGCTGGCTGGCCCTGCTGAGCATTCCGTTCAAGACGTTGGGCGTGGAACGGCCCGCGCCGGGTACGACGTGGCGAGGCAATTTTGGACGCGTGCATGTTTGCGCCCCGGATCGAAACGAGCTGTCCCTATGGTCGGTTACGGCAGGTGTCAGCAGCCTGGACGACCCGGATGCCTTCGGCGAACTGGTTTTCGATGGTGCCGCCCATTCGGAAGCACCCGGGCAGGAGGCAAGGAAATGACCGGGACTAAAGCCTCTTGAGAACCTCGGCCGCCTTGTTTTCGAATAGGGCTTGCCACGGCGGCGCCACGAGACAATCGCAATCCTCCTGCGCGCCGCCCGGGTTCGCGAGTTGCTCGGCCGTTGGCGTATAGTAGATGTAGCCATTCGTGTAGCCAGACACGAACGTCAACGCGTGCGGCGAGGCTTCTTTGACGTTCAGTCCGATCTGCACGCTCAATTCGCCGGGGAAGGTGATCAGTCGAAACTCGCCGACTCTCAGGCCCACGACCTCAACGTCGAGCGTCGCGCTTCCGGCGGCAAGGTTCTGAGCTTGATGCCTCTTGAGCAGATCGAGGTTCGCCTGCAACCGCGTCAACTCCTCCATGACGTGGACATTCCCGACATATTGCTCCATGTTCCGCCTGTTCTGGGCGTCGAGTCGCTCCAGGTCGTTGCGTCCCAGTTCCTTTTCTCGCAGATACCGATAGGAGTAATCCGAGGGAAACGCATCGGACAGACCGTACCTAACCGCAAGCGGAAGGAACGTCTTCAGATTGAGCGTCGTGCCTCGAAGCGATCCGAGCAGTCTGGATTGTTCCACCTCCATCGCCTCAATGCGAGTCGCCCAGTCCGCCCGAGGTAGTGGGAGTATCTCATGAACGACGGTTAGCTCCGCGCTCGTGGCGGTTTGGATTCTCTTGGCGGCGGCCATGGCGCTCAAGCCCAGCATATTGCCCAAAGGCTCCGCGTCGCGCGGCTGGGCGACGTTTTTGTAGCCGGCCGGATTGACGTCGCCGGCGCATCCCTGCAGGAACAGGGCGACGGCGCCGTCGCCGAAGCCCTCTTCGAGCACGCGGGAGGCAAAGCCCGTCATGTCCGCCGTATTCGCGCCGCTTGGCACTCCCTGGATGGGATGGCACGCGAATTGGTAGATGACGGCCAGAGTTCGCCCATCCTCTCGATCCAACCGAAGCAGACCGATTTCCGGGTCGATCGGCCCCGCGGCGACCACCTCGTCGTCTGGTGGGAACGAGTAGGCATGACGAACGTCGGCTTCTCGCCCGCCACGGAGCTTCAGACGGCGGTTCTCCATGACCCGGTCCTCGCGCCCCACACCGGCGCCGACCTTCACGGGCACTAGGTTTGCCATGGCCTGCTTCACGGCCTCGACGGTTCGTTCCTCGACGTCGGAACACACCACTCCGTGGCAATGGCTGGCGTTGACCAGGATACTTGACGGTGACAGTTTGAGTTCGCTTTGCAGCCGGGCTCGCACGTTGGGCAGATAGTCGTTCTTGATTCGCCCGATTTCGCCAATGGCGACGGCATCGACGGTGATGATTACCGCGGTCACCGTATCGCTGTTGAGCACCAGGGCTTTGACGTACAACGGGTCGTTTGGAGGACCGGAAGTTCGGTCGGTGATATCAACCTTGGCCACCCCAGCCCGAAGTTGCGACGCATTGGCCGTTTGCGAGGGGTACAGCCCACACGTGGCCATGGTGGCGAGGATCAACGTGAACCGCACGCAGGTTTGGATCTTGGCGACGAATGTCCTGGTGGATCGCAACGCAACTCGTTGTGTTGGCGTGGTCATTGGTCTGATCCTTGCAAAAGGTCGTCGGGGCGGGGTAGGGGAGAGAGCGTCAGTTTGCATCATTGGAATGATAACACGCCGAAAAGGCGGCGTGAAGCCTTTGGCCGGCGTGAAGCCTTGACCGATGTGCGGGGAGAACTCCTGGCATGACGTGGGGCGACACGTGCCACTGCCGTCTCGGCAGTGTCTCTTTCCACACGTTTCTTGTCGTTTGGAGCACGCGGGCCGTGTGTGCGCGGGTGTGATCTGATCGGCGTCCAGCGGCGTGGAGGCATCCGTGACGCTCCAAGGCGGCAAGAAGCCGGAAGAGGAAGCACGGCCAGGATGACCATGGCACGGGGAACCAATGAATCACCCAGGATCAACTGGAGGCGATTCTCTGTGGGGGGTACCCCCCACAGAGAATAAAACGTCGTAATTATGCTGGTTCAGCCTATTGACAGCAGTCC
>CAZASB010000048.1:0-21520 GCA_964487655.1 uncultured Planctomycetaceae bacterium | reverse complement strand
TGGTTTCGTTTTGGAGAACTAAGCCAAGGAGGGCATACAAATGTAGCCAAGGAGGGGCTACAAACCAATACCACTTTCCGTCTGCCGCCCATTCTAAAAACTTCCGCGGCCGGCGCCAACTTGGATTATGCGCTGAACTTGACAAAACCCGTTGCTACAGTACCATTCGCGTCAGTTCCGTCTGGACGGTTTCGCAACTTACGCCACGGGTCGAGTACGCCATTCGAACTAAGTTTGCGTTTTTCGGCCAGTCGATACCATGAGAGGTATCCTTGCCCCAGAGTTTCGGCCGTTCGTTCTTGACAATCGCCGATTCGCCTGACTAGGTTGAGACGTATTCTTGACATGCCTCGGAAGCCAGGGTGACACGCTCCGAAAACCGGGGCACGAGGAACGGTTGCTGGATTCTGCCCAGATTCGTCCACGCATATGCACTTTCAGATGATATCCTTGGAGTGTATCCAGAACACATGGGCGGCTTGGCGTGCGTCCCGCCGGATAACGTGAGCAACTAGGACCGTAGTATACTGGAGGTTCAAGCAATATGTTCAGGCCTACTCCAATGTTCATTGTTACAAGGGGCTGTTCCCGGAGACGGCCGGTCCGATCGAGAATAGCCGGTTCTGTTTCGCTCATTTCGACGTCGACCTGTACGAGAGCACCAAAAGCTGCCTGGAGTTCTTTTATCCCCGAATGCTTCCAGGCGGAGTCATGATCTCGCACGATTACTCACTTCTTGCCGGCGTGAAGCAGGCGTTCAAGGAGTTTTTCGCGGATAGACCCGATGGCATGATTGAACTACCAACGACGCAATGCATGGTGATCAAACTGTAGGCCCGGTTGCCAAACGATACTTCGTCACCGGCGCCGCCGGATTCGTCGGCACCCGTCTCGTGCAGACGCTCGTTGAGCGAGGGGAATTGGTCCGCGCGATGTACTACCGGACGAAGCCGACGGCCCCGCCCGGCTTCGCCTGGGGCGACAGCAGTCCGTTCAAGAACGAGCGGCTGGAATTGGTTTCCGGCGACATAACCGACCGCGAGTCGTTGCGGCGCGGCATGGACGGTTGCACCCACGTCTTTCACGTCGCGGCCTACGCGAGGAACTGGGCCGCCGACTCCAACGTCTTCACGTCGTCAAATATCGAAGGCGTCAAGAATGTGTTCGCCGTGGCCCGGGAGTTGGGGGTCCAACGCACGGTGTGGACCTCAAGCGTCGCCACGTTCGGCCCAACGCGGTCCGGCCAGATCGGCGATGAAGACATGCCACGAATCACCGACCGCTACTTCACCGAATACGAGGCCGCGAAGGTGGCGGCGGAACGGGAAGCGCTCACCCTGGCGGCCAAGGGCTTTCCCGTGGTCATCGTCAATCCAACACGGGTTTACGGCCCCGGGCACATGACCGAGGGCAATGCGCTGTCGCGTTTGATCGACAGCTACGACCGCGGTCGCATGCCGCTGCTGATGAATCGCGGCGTCAACGTGGGCAATTACGTGCTCGTGGACGACGTGGTCCAAGGGCACCTGCTGGCCATGGAACGCGGACGCGTCGGCCAGCGGTACATCCTGGGTGGGGAGAACGCCTCGCTCAAGGAGTTCTTTCGCATCATCGACCGCGTGAGTGGCAAGCGCCACGTGCAAGTGCCCATCCTAGGGATCTCACCGCTGGTCTTTGCCTGGTTCTTGCAGAAGCGGGCCGATTGGTTCGGAATCTACCCTTGTATTACTCCAGGCTGGGTCAAGACGTTCCTGGCGGACTGGGCCTACCAATGCGACAAGGCGCGGCGGGAGTTGGGGTATGACCCAAGGCCGCTGGAGGAAGGTATTCGCATCACGTATGAGTGGCTCCTTCGGGCCAGAGCGGAGTTGATATGAAGGAACGCGCGACGGGGCAGACGTCAGCCGAGATGGTTCATGGCCCGCAATGGAAGCCAGCGACGATCCTCCTCGCCTCGACCGTGCTGATGATCACTTGGTGGCATTTCGGTTCACCCGAGTTCTACCTCGAACACTTCGCCGCCGCGGGTAGCGGGCCGTCGGCGGCCCCGGCTATCTACAACTTCGCAAGTTGCTTCGTGCTGCTTGGCGTCATTCCGGCATTGATCGTTAAGCTCGGCTTTCGCGAGTCGCTGGCCCAATACGGCGTGCAATTGGGCGATCGGGTTCGCACGCCCCGATCGTTTTTAGTCTTGGCTCCCCTGTTCATCTTGGGTGGCTACATTTCCTCGCACAATTCTGCCATCGCAGCGTATTATCCCATCAACACCGTCGCGTGCGATTCGCTTCGAGCGTTCGGCTGCCATGCTTTCTGTTATTTACTGTATTACCTCGGCTGGGAGTTTCATTTCCGCGGCTTTCTCCAGTTCGGGCTGCGCGGCGCCCTCGGCCCGACCAGTGCCCTGCTGGTGCAGGTGATGGCCTCTTCGATGCTGCATTTTGGCAAGCCGAACGCTGAGACCTTTGCCGCGATTCTCGGCGGCATCCTCTGGGGTTACATGGCATACCGCACCCGCTCGCTCGTCTCGGGACTTGGTCAGCACTATGCGCTCGGACTCGCGGTAGACTTTTTCGTGTGTCGGCGTTGACGCCGCGCAACCCCTTCCTTGCGATGCTTACCGGCGGCGCGGCAGCCCAAGAAAGAAAACGATGCCGAGCCCGAGAATGACCAGCGACGAGAGAGTATGCGCGGCGTGCTATATGGGCTGTTACAACCGTGGCGCTGTGGAGACGTTCCTACTAACCCAGTTGACACGTCAGAGGCAGATACATAGACTTGATTCCATGCAGGTTCGCTCCGCGTTTGGGAGTGTCGCAAGAGGGAACACGATGGAAATCCGTGACTGCCCTGCAGCGGCATGTAGGAACGAACACTGTCACAAAGCACACTGGCCACGGCTGTTCTGAACAGGATAGACTGGGAAGCGATGGTACCATCTGTAAATGTGACGGCTCGCTCTCTGCGTGCACTACCAATAAAGGAGAACGGAAGTGAGTATCAAGCCGGACAGTTGGATTCGGACCATGGCCCGCGAACATGGCATGATCGAACCGTTTGTCGACCGGCTAGTGCGTCAAGTGGAAGGACGTCCGGTGATTTCCTACGGCGTGTCGTCGTATGGATATGACATTCGCGTGGCGGACGAGTTCCGTGTGTTCACTAACGTGTACAGCGCGATTGTCGACCCGAAGCAGTTCGATCCGAAGAGCCTGGTTGAGGTAAAGGAGTCCACTTGCCTGATTCCGCCCAACAGCTTCGCCCTGGCGGTCAGCGTGGAGACGTTCCGCATTCCGCGCAACGTACTCACGATTTGCGTGGGCAAATCGACTTACGCGCGGTGCGGTATCATCGTGAACGTCACGCCGTTCGAGCCGGGATGGGAGGGCCGGGCCGTGCTCGAAATATCGAATACCACGCCACTGCCTGCCCGGATCTATGCTGGCGAGGGCCTGACCCAGGTGTTGTTTTTCGAAAGCGATACGCCGTGCGACGAGTCCTACGCCGATCGCGCTGGAAAGTATCAAGGGCAAACCGGTCTGACGCTGCCCAGAATGTAACAACCGCGGACAACAAGCCATGATCTTTTCGACCTGCCGACGTCTGGAATCCCGTCGTTTGCGACGAGATCGTCCCGTCGTTTGAGCAGCTTCTACTGCTGAAGTAGAACAACCAGGGCCGCGCTCTCGTTGTTGCACACAAGTCTGGGGCGTTACCGGCCGGCTTGTACGGCCGGAACGATGGTCAGTAGGCTACAAGCAGACCCAGGTTTTTCATTTCCCCTGCGTATCGCCGCTGCCTCCAGCGGTGGCGACACGCAGAGGAAATAATCGGTAAATCGTGCTCGTTTAGCTCACTGACCACGACTCCTGGCGGGATAAGCCCGCCGGTGGCCTTCCTCGCGACTCCAATTTGTGTGTAACGCTGACTTTGCAGTTCTCCTGCACCAGGATTCCGGCTCTTGACCGGGAGACTTCTCTCGTATATTATTCGCATATTCGAATGCAAGGAAGGAGACCATTATCCATGAAGATCCTACTAATTTTGAACCACGCTCCGTATGATGGCACGGACCTGACTTGGAATGCGCTGCGACTTGCAGGGCAACTTCACAAGGACGGGGCCGAGGTTCGGCTATTCCTGATGAATGACTCAGTGGACCTCGCGCGTGACGGAGTGCCCGCGCCCGAGGGCTTTTTCGATCTGATCCAAATGACGAAAGACCTGATCGACTCCGGCGTGACCGTAAAGGTTTGCGGCACTTGCCAGGCACGATGCGGCATTCGCAAGGGCGATCCGTACTATGAGGGCGCGAGGAAAGCCACGATGGCCGAACTGTCGCAATGGGTGCTCAGCAGCGAACAGGTGCTGACATTTTGAGGCGAGCCGATGAACCAAAGCCGGAACCCGTTTGATGATGCCGCCACGAAATACGACGCATGGTTCGAGTCGAAAGATGGGCGAGTCATCTTTGCGCAGGAGGTCGCTTGCTTACGAAATCTGATGACACCGGCAAATGGTCGGTGGTTGGAAGTGGGCACGGGTTCTGGCCGGTTTGCCGCAGCATTGAGCGTGAAGGACGGCATCGACCCCTCGGCGTCCATGCTCGCCCTGGCATCGCAACGCGGAATTCGGACAATTCGAGCCGAGGGTGAATGCCTGCCCTTTGAGAACCAATGCTTCGACGGAATCCTCATGGCGACAACCTTGTGCTTCCTCGCTGATCCCCGAAGAGTCCTCCAGGAATGTTGCCGCGTCCTTGACGATCGAGGGCGACTGGCTGTTGGGTTGATCCCAGCAAACAGTCCCTGGGGACGCCAATACGCCCGCAAGGCTGAAAAGGGACATCCCTTCTATTCAGTCGCGACTTTCAGGAGCTGCGACGAGGTGATAAGCCTTGCGGCTGGTGTGGGATTTGTCTTGGAAGCGGCATTCTCCTGCCTGCTCGCGCCTCCAGACGCCCTGGATGCCGCGGCTTCGGGAAGCGAAGGTGTTTGCGACAACGCCGGATTCGTGGCGATGGCGTTCGCGAAGTGCCCCACGCCCGGCTCGTCAAACCTAGCGGTTCCGCGTTAACACGTAGATTATGACTTCCTTGAGTACACTATAGCCCCATGGAGTGTTAGAACGTGAAAGGCGCTAGTATTGTCGTCAAGAGCCTTGAAGATCTTGGCGTGAAACACGTGTTCGGCTATACGGGAGCGGCCATCCTCCCGGTCATGGACGAACTGGGACAAAGTTCTATCGAGATCGTTGTGAACTCCAATGAACAGTCAGCCGCCTTCAGCGCGGCAGGCTATTCGCGCGCGAGCGACAAGGTTGGGGTGGCCATCGTCACCTCGGGACCGGCCATTACCAACGCGCTGACGGCCGTGGCCGACTCGTTTGCCGATAGCATGCCCCTGTTGATCATTGCGGGGCAAGTGCCCGAACACAAGATCGGAACCGATTCGTTCCAGCACATCGACGTCGCCTCCGTCTTCGGGCCGACGGCCAAGCACGTAGTCTCCGTAACGAGCATTCGGGATATCGAGTCGGTCATCAAGGATGCCTACTTCCGGGCGAAGGAGGGCAAGCCCGGCCCGGTTGTCATTGACATGCCGTTGAACCTTCAACAGACCGTCAAACAGTACGCCGGCAATAATCTCGATCGGTTCGCCCACACGTACCAAGACGAGTCTCACATGTCGGACGGGCAATGTGAGCGATTCTTCCAACTGCTGACCGAGGCGAAGCGGCCCCTGCTCTACCTCGGCGGAGGGCTCAATTCGCAAGCGGGCAGCGATGCGATTCGCCGATTCAACGCAAGGTTCAATATCCCATCGGTGAACACGCTGATGGGCAAGGGAGTCGTGGACGAGAACGACTCGACGTCGCTCGGACTGCTGGGCATGTTCGGCACGCCGTATGCCAATAAGATCATCCAAGACAACGACTTCTTCTTTGCCATTGGCGTGCGCTGGGACGACCGAGTGGCCGAGAAGGTCGGCTTCGCCATCGATGCGAAGATCGCCTACATCGACATCAATCCCCAGAAGGTGTACCAGATTCGGGCAGAACGGAACCCCGAGTTCTCGTTTATCGGCGACGCGGCTGACGCCATCAATGATCTAACCAACTACGCCGAGCGCAAGGACATTGCGATTGACATCCCCGACTGGCAGCATCATGCCGCTCGGCTGAAACGGACGTGGCCGCTCGACTATCGACGGGATGGCGATGCCATTCAGCAGGCGGAGGCGCTCGATCGGCTCAACGAATTGATTGATGATAATACAATCATCACTACGGGCGTTGGCAATCACCAGCTTCTAGCCGCGCAATACCTGCGAATGCGAAGACCGCGGGCCTTCCTCACCTCCGGGAGCTTCGGGACCATGGGGTTCGGCATGCCCACCGCCATCGGGGCGCGGTATGCGAAGCCGAACGCTACAGTGGTCGTCGTGGATGGCGACGGCAGTTTCCGCATGAACATGGGGGAAATGCATACCATTGGGACGCTGGATGCGCCCGTCAAAATCCTTCTTCTAAATAATCGAAGCGACCAGATGGTGAAGAACTTGGAGGACGTGGCCTACGGTGGGCGGCATTCGGCCACGGAAAGGAATCGCGACGTGAACTTTGCCGAGATGGCGAAATACTGCCACTTCCAGTTCGCAAAACGGGTCACCTCGCGCGCTGGCTTGTCCGACGCGCTGGAGGCGTTCATGAAGGCCAAAGGCCCGTGCCTTCTCGAGGTGATTACCGACACCGAAGAGTTTGTCTATCCGATCGTTCGCCCGGGTATGTCCTATGCCGACATGGACTTGGGGCCGTATATCAAGGAGATTCCGGACGACAACGGTCGGGTTGCATAACGATTGGACAGGGAATAGAATGGCCGGTTGTATTCTTCTGTTGGTGTTTGGCGCTGGGAGGCTTGCATGAACGTACTCGACGCAATCCACACGCGGCGCAGTATTCGGAAGTACGAAGATCGATCGGTGCCGGAGGAAGCGGTCGAGGCACTCCTGGCCGCTGCCATGACGGCCCCGAGCGCGCGCAACGCCCAGCCATGGCAGTTCGTTGTGATTGACGACCGCGCGCTGCTGGACGCCTGCGCCGACATCTGCCCGAACGCAGCCATGGTGCGAGATGCGCCAATGGCCATTCTCGTGTGCGGCGACCTGGACCTGGAGAAGTCGGAAGGATACTGGCCCGTCGATTGCTCGGCCGCGGTCGAAAACATGCTGCTGGCCGCGCACGGCACGGGGCTCGGCGCGTGCTGGTGTGGCGTGTACCCACGTCCTCATCGGATGGACGGCCTTCGAACCCTGTTCGGGCTGCCCGAGCAGGTCATTGCCCACAGCCTTGTTGTGATCGGCTACCCAGCGGAGGAATCAGTCCGGAAGGAACGTTACCGAGCCGACCGCGTGCGCCGCAACCGATGGTAGCTTGCGGTGGAAAGACGCTGTGGGTACTGGAGAGCAAAGCCATGTTGACCCGGCTATTGGGGCTTGTATAGCCAATGGACGAGGGCGAAGCCCGGCTTCCCCGGTAAGACGACTGCGAACCGCTCATTGACTATGCAGGAATTAATAAGAATCTGGAATGTCAAGCGATTTTATATGGAAGATAGCCGCAGGCGATTACTGTTTCCATAAGTATCGCAGGTCTTCCAGAATAAGGACAGCAAATGAGACGTTCTACTCGGCTTTCTTTGTTCGGTGCTGTTACTTTGCTTGCCGGCCTGCCATCACTCGGCGCCGAGGAGGCGGGGCTGCCCAATATCGTGCTTATGATGGGCGATGACCATGGCTGGGATGAGACCGGCTACAATGGGCACCCGTATTTGCGCACGCCCGTGCTGGACGAGATGGCCGCGTCGGGGCTGCGCTTGGACCGCTTCTACGCGGCGCATCCATCCTGCTCGCCCACGCGGGGCAGCTTCCTGACCGGGCGGCACCCGAATCGCTACGGTACGTTCGCGCCCGGTTGGTCACTGCGTCCCGAGGAAGTCACGGTTGCCCGGGTTCTTGGCGGTGCGGGCTACCGGTGCGGGCATTTCGGAAAATGGCACGTGGGAGCGGTTAAGGCCGCGTCGCCGGTCAGTCCCGGCGCGATGGGCTTTCATGAGTGGCTGTCGCACGATAATTTCTTCGAGATGAACCCTCGCCTGTCGCGCAACGGCGGCCCGCCCCAACTGTTCAAAGGCGAGGGCTCCGAGGTCGTTATCGAGGAAACATTGCGTTTCATCGACCGCGCGCGGCAAGAGAAGAAGCCCTTCTTCGCTGTCGTCTGGTTCGGCTCGCCCCACGAACCCTACAGCGGACTGCCCGAGGATCTCACCCTTTACGACGAACTGCCGAGGAAATACGCGGACCGTACCGTCCGGCTCACCTCGAACGAGACCGGCCTGCAGATAGAGCGACCAATGGGCGAGGTGCTGCGGGAACGGTATGCCGAGATCACGGCCATGGACCGCGCGATCGGTACGCTTCGCGCCTATCTCGCCAAGGAGGGCCTGCGTCGGAACACGCTGGTCTTCTACTGCGGCGACAACGGCACCTCGACGTGCGGTCTGCTCTGCTCGCCGCACCGGGGCTGGAAAGGGCAAGTCTACGAAGGAGGCATCCGGGTGCCGGGAGTCATTGAATGGCCGGCCCGGATTCCCAAACCTCGGGCAAGTGACGTGAACGCAGTGACCAGCGATCTGCTGCCGACCCTCTGCGCAATCGTTGGACGGCCACTGCCGGATCGTCCTCTGGACGGCGTGGACCTGACGCCGCTGATCGATGGGAAGATGACGCAGCGGCCCAAGCCAATCTTCTTCTGGTGCTACAATACCCGCCGTTTCGTTGGCATGGATCTTGAGCCATGGATCGACCCCGAATTGCAGGAGGGGACGACTCCGCTGGTGAAGCTGTCGGGCGGCATTGCCACGCGCAACTTCCGGAATCTCCGGCATCCGAAAATTGCCGAGATTGACTTTCTTGGTCCTCGCGCCGTGGTCGACAACCGCTTCAAGCTCGTGCTGCATGATCGCAAGGATGGCGCGCCCAAGATGGAGCTGTTCGACCTGCGCGACGATCCGGGCGAAACGCGCGACTTGAGCGCCGAGCGGCCAGAAGTCGTCCGAACGTTGAAACGCCAGATACGCGACTGGCAAGCATCGGTGCTGATGAGTCTGACTGGAAACGACTACCATGAATGACGGCGCTACCATGAACCCTCGCGCTCGAATGCAATGAATAAACAGTCGCTCACAGCAAGAGAGCATCGTCATGCTGAGTGCCCTGTCATTGGATCGCGCCGCGGAAGATGTCCCGTACTAGCAAGAGCCGCGATGATAACGTCCTAGGAACAGTTGACATGCCGATAAGATCGCGGATTATGGGAACCGGCCATTACCTTCCGGAAAAGATCGTTGCCAATTCCGATATTGAAGCAATGTTCGAGACCAGTGACGAGTTCATCGTTACACGCACCGGTGTGCGCCAGCGGCGTCATGCGGAAGCGAATGTAAGCGCGACCGATCTTGGAGCGCTCGCTGCCGAGGCTGCGGTAGCCGACGCCGGCCTCGCGATGGACCAGATCGATTGCATCATCATGAACACGATAACGCCCGATCATACGGATCCGGGCTCCGCCTTCTTCCTGCACGGAAAGCTCGGCGTGGGTAATATCCCCGCGTTTGAAATACGAGAACAGTGCTGCGGGCTGATATACGGCATGTCAATTGCTGACCATTTCGTCCGCGCCGGAACCTACCGTCACGTGCTTGTCGTCTGCGCCGAGGTGCTCTCAAGACGGATCGACGGCTCCTACGAAGGTCGGAATATCTCGATTCTCTTCGGCGACGGGGCCGGAGCGGTGGTGGTCGGTTCGTGCGACGATCCCGATCGGGGTATCCAATCGACCTTTCTCCATGCGGAAGGATCCAAGGCAAAGGTTTTGTATACCGAGGCGCCGGGAACGGCGAACGGCAAGATGGCTTTTGTCGACCAAGATGATATCGACAAGGGCCGGGTCCACTTCAGGATGATCGGAAAGGAAGTCTTCGAGAGCGGAGTCGCGAGAATGTGCGAATCGATCGAAGAATCGTTCAAGGCGAATTCCATCGGATTCGACGATCTTGCCTTGCTCATCCCACATCAGGCGAATTTGCGGATGCTCGAGGCGATTGCCGAGCGCAGCAGCGTTCCGCTCAACAAGCTTTTTGTCAATGTTGAAATGTATGGCAACATGGCTTCGGCCTGCCTTCCCATCGCACTGGATGAGGCAAGGAAACAGGGAAGAATCAAACCGGGGGACCTTGTGCTGATGGTCGCCTTTGGGTCGGGATTTGTCTGGTCTTCCATGCTGGTGAGGATGTAGTCTTGCTCCACCGCGGTGACCTCCAAGGCCAAGAAAAACGTCTGTCAGGCATTTTCTGAAACGCCGGACGACTGGTTCAAGAAGATTCCGAGACGCTGCCTCTGGCTCGCGTTGGTGCCGAGAAGGCCAGGGGCTTGACTGCCATCTTGTTTTCCCATATCCTATGTTCGCTTCTTTGAAGACGCCACCATTTATTTCAACAGGGATTTCCAACGATGTCGAGCCCGACTGCCGAACGCAAGGATTTTGCTGCCAGTAAAAAGCTTCGCGATGTGATGGGCCAGTATTTCGTTGACTTGGACCACGGAGCGGCGGAAGGCAAGAAGACGGCTTGGTGTACCAGCGTCGGGCCGGCCGAGTTGCTCTGGGCGATGGGATTCAATGTCTATTTCCCCGAGAATCACGGGGCCATGCTCGGTGCCTCGCGCATGGCTACCGACCTGATCCCGCTGGCCAATGCCCGTGGTTATTCGCCCGATATCTGTTCCTATCTCACGAGCGACATCGGCTCGCATCTGAAGGGCGAAAGCCCGTTGCAAAAGATGAAGCTTTCTGGGCCGCCGAAGGCCGACGTGTTGGTGTTCAATACCAACCAGTGCCGCGATGTGAAAGACTGGTTTCAGTTCTACGCTCGCGAGTGGGACGTGCCCTGCGTGGGCGTCCACACGCCGCGAGCTATTGGAGACATCGGCGGGGAAATGATCGACCAGATCGCCAATCAGATCGAAGCCCTCGTCGAGCCGCTCGAACGTGTGGCGGGGCAGAAGTTTGACATCGACCGGCTCCGTGAGACCATCGCCATTTCGCGAGAAACTACGATGCTCTGGAAGGCCGTTTTGGAGACGGCCATCAACGTGCCCGCCCCGATCACGTTCTTTGACGACACAATCCAGATGGGTCCGGCCGTCGTGATGCGTGGTCTGAAGGAGGCCGGCGAGTATTACCGGGTGCTCCTGACCGAACTGAACGAGCGGGTGGCGGCAGGCGTGGCCGCCGTGGCTGGCGAGCGACTCCGCATCTACTGGGAAGGCATGCCAATTTGGGGCAAGCTCAGCGCCCTGGGCGGCCAATTCCTCGAACTGCAAACGTGCGTGGTGGCCTCGACCTACTGCAACAGTTGGATTTTCGAGGCCCTCGATCCGGCCGATCCCTTCCGTAGCATGGCCCAGGCTTACAGCAACATCTTCATCTGCCGTTCCGACGATCAGAAAGAAGCCTACATGGAACGCATGCTGAGGGAGTTCAAGATCGACGGCGTCCTCTACCACGACGCCAAGACGTGCCCCAACAACTCGAATTGTCGCTACGGGTTGGCGCAGCGCATCCAAAAGAAGTCCGGCCGCCCGTATCTGATCATCAATGGAGACTTGAACGACCTGCGGATGTACTCCGAGGAGCAAACGCGGACGAACATCGAAGCATTCGTAGAACAACTACTGCAGGGGTAGATATCCGTGGGTTACTATTGTGGCATCGATATCGGCGCGTCGGCGGCCAAGCTGGTGATTGTGGACGGCGCTGGGCAGATTGCAGCCCAGGCGCTGCGGCGATCGGGAATCAACTATGCGCAAACCGCTCGCTGTTGCCTGGACGAAGCCCTGGAACTTTCGGGGCTTGTCGAGTCGCAGCTCGCCGGCGTTGTCTCGACCGGCTACGGGCGCGACAACGTGCCGTTTGCCGGTGGCAAGATGACCGAGATCGCCTGCCACGGCAAGGGCGCCTTCCACGCCTTCCGTCGCGCCATGACGGTGATCGACATCGGCGCGCAGGACTGCAAGGTGATCCACCTTGACGAGCAGGGCCGCCGCACCAGCTTCAAGATGAACCGAAAGTGCGCGGCCGGCACCGGAGCCTTTCTTGAGGAAATTGCCTTCCGGCTCGATCTGTCGCCGGAGCAGTTGAACGGTTTGGCCGAGCGTTCCACCAGCGAGGTGTCGCTCGGAAGCTTCTGTACGGTCTTCGCCGCGACGGAAATCCTCGAGCGAATCCGAGCCGGCGTCAAGGTCGAAGACATCGTCAAAGGCGCGTTCCGCTCGGTCGTGAAGCGGCTCCTGGAGATGGATTCCATCGACGGAGCGCTCGTGCTGACCGGCGGCGTGGCGGCCCACAATCCCGTTTTGGCAACGCTGGTCGAAGAGTCGTTCGGCCGGCCGGTTCTCGTGCCGCCCGAAGCGCAGTTCATCGGCGCGTTTGGGGCGGCCCTGTTTGCGGCGGAAGCCGCGGAGAAACCATCATGTTGATCGACAACCCTCCCGTGGAAGTCGCCGGCGGCGTTTGGATGCTCGGCACGACCGCCTATCCCATGTACCTGGTGCGAGGGCGGAACGAAGGAGCGATCATCGAGGGCGGCATTGGCGCGCTCGGACCGCTGCTGCAACGCCAGTTGACCGAACTGGGCGTTACCTCGGACTATGTCCGCCAGGTCGTGGTGATGCATGCCCATCCCGACCACGTCATGGCCATTCCGCTGCTTCGCGAGCTGTTTCCCGGCGTCGTTGTCACGGCGTCCGCGCCGGCGGCCGCCACGTTGTCCATCGAAAAGGCCATTGGCTACTTCACCCGCATTGATGCCGACCTGACCGCGGGACTGAACCGCGCGGGCGCAGTCTCCGAGACTCCGCCGCCGGTGGTCGTACCCGAGAACCGCATCGCGATCGATCGTACGGTTCGCGAGGGCGACGTCATCACGGTCGAAGACTTCGCGTTTTCCGTTCTGGAAACCCCCGGCCACAGCGATTGCAGTATCAGCTTGCATGAACCCCAGCGGCGAGTACTGGTGATCTCGGATGCCAGCGGGTTCTACATGCCGGCCCTAGGAACCTGGTGGCCGGGCTATTTCACCAGCTATCAGAAATATCTCGACTCGATGGCACGGCTGGCTTCGTTCGACGCCGAGACGCTCTGCCTCAGCCACTACGGGGCTATCTGCGGGCAGGACGAGGTTCGGGCCTATCTGGCCGGCGCAATTGCCGCCACGCGGCGTTACCACGAGCGAATCGTCGCCGAGACGAAGACCGGTCGATCCGCCCGCGAAATCGCCGAGGAGTTGGGCGCTGAAATTCATCGTCTAACGCCCATCCTGCCGCTGGATTTCTTCCAGAAGAACTGCGCCGTCATGGTGAAGCAGTCGTTGAAACACGAGGATGAAAAGGGGCAGAAGTCTTAAAGGCAAAGAGAAGTCGATTTTCGAACGGGAAATGAAGAAGCGCCTTTTGAGTCCCTCAAGCAGGAAAGGAGCAAGCACGAAGTAGTCGGGCGACTCGATGCCGGTCAAGATCGCGACTGGCCAATTGAGCCTGGCAGCCCCACCGCTCTATTCCAACGTCGGCCGGGCGATTTCACCCTGCAACTGCGCCTCGCCGCCTTCTTTTTCATACACACCGTAGAAGAGCGACATGGAGTCGAGCCAAACGGTAATGCGGTGCATCTCTTCGGGTGAAAGCTTCACGTCGTGGTGCCCCTCGCGCAGCATTTGGTAGAGTTTCGACGCGCGGGCACCGAACTCGCCCGGCGTGGTGCGGTACCATTTCGGATCAGACCAGCCTTGCCCGCCGTAATCGTAGAACCCAAACTCAGGCGCCAGGCTCACGTACGACTGGAAGTACGTGGTCGATTTGTTCATGTAGGTCGGACGCTCCGGATACACGGCCAGGCTGCTGTCCAGCGGCCGAGCCTTGTCGGCATTGTCGCGGTGGCACGCCACGCAGTGCTTATTGAGTACCGGTTGCACGAGGCGAGGGTAGCTGAACGGGTTCGTGCCCTCGACGTCGGGGGCGAGCAGCGAGGGGACGCGGCGCATTGCCAGTGGCATCTCGCCCGGCAAGGGCGAGGTGTCGTGCCGCGGCTCATGGCAGCCCTGGCACATGGCGCGCTCGCCCGGCTGGAACTGCGTGGCCGATCGCATCGAGGTGATTGCCAACCCGTCCGCATCGATCGCTTGGAAGTAGAGTTCCCGGTGGGCTGGGACCATGAAATGGGCGCTGCCGTCAGCCTCGACCGGGACCGTGCCCAATACGGCCCGGGCCAGATTGATCGAATCCTTCCCTTGTGGAATCTGGACGCCCGTGTTGTGCGGCACCCGGGCCGAGGCGACCGAAAGGGGCAGAATCTGGTACACTCGCAACGACTTGATTTGCGTTCCCTCGGGCCACGGTAGGAGGCCCTTGTACACGTCCACCACGCCAACCGTTGCTTCCGCCGGCTCGTGGTCGGCCACGCGATGCGACCGTTCAGGAATGACCGGTGGCACGGGGCGCGGCCGCAGCGGCAACGGGTTCTGGCAGGCGATTTCCGGGTCGCGGTAGAGCAACTCCCGGTTGCCAAAGCTATCCAACAGGTATAGCCCGTAGCGACCCTTTGGGCCCTCGACGGCGGGTACCTCCATGGCCGCGTCGTACACGGCCAGGTAGTAGTCTTCACTAAGCGGCGAGGCCTGGCCAAACGTCTGCGCGCCGGCGGGGCCTTGACTTTCCGGGAACGGGCTTTCCGGCGTCAGGCGGTAGACGGGCGCCATCGCGTCGTCATCCGGGATGCGAGGATCGAATACCACCAGCGAGCCGAACGCTTGTCCGTGATGAGGCGCCGCCGTGGCCACGTATCGATTCGAGCCGGGAATCGCCCGGATGTCCAACTGCATATCGGCTCGACTGGATCGGATCGAGAAGTTGCCGTGGACGGCGCGCGGGTCACACCCGTCCGGTGTCATCATCCAGGGCTTATGTGCCACGACGCCGTGCCGGTCCACATAATCCCATCGGGTGAACATGATCATGCCGTCGTGGGCAATGCTCGGGTGCCACTCGTTCGTTTCGTGGAAACTCAGGCAGCGGATGTCGCTGCCGTCCGGGGCCATGTCGAACAACGTGTACGTGGGGCACACTCGGCCGCACCGCAGGTAGCCGCCCCGCCGTTCGCTGTTAAACGCGATTCGCCCGCTGGGCATCAGCACGGGATCGAAGTCATTCCACGTTCCGTCGGTGAGTTGCTCCAGACCGGTCCCGTCGATATTCACGCGGAAGACGTGGTAGCAGCGTCCCTCGTGCCAGTAGCCGTGGGCAGGGTGGTCCGTGTGGTGGCGATGCTCCGGATCGCCCCGGTTTTCAACGTAGGCAAACAGGATGTGCCCGCCGTCGTACGAGAGGCGTGGCGAAAGGAACGAGCCGCCCGTGTCCTCACCGTAGCGCCGGCCCATACCGTCGTAGCGGACGGCGGGCGGACGGCTCGAGCCGCCGCACAGCCGCTCACCCGCCAGCCGCCCTCGATCGACTACCGAATCGGCCAGTACGTCGCGCACCCGCGGTTCCGGGCCGAAGGTATCTTCCAGCACGTACAGCCCGCCGCCAGGCGTGGCCGCAATGCCATAGTATTGGTCGCACATGTGGTCGTACAGGGCCCGATGCCGCTTGATGAACACAATGTGCTCGAAGTCCAGCAAAGGATTGCTGAAGGCAATGCAGCGGCGTAGCCGGCAGACACTCGCATGGAGGGCGTAGCGCGCCTGGGCATCGGCTACGTCGATGGCCGCCCCGGCAGACTTCAACTCGCGCAGTTCGGCCGTCATGGCATCCAGTTCCGGACCGCCGCCAATCTTCTTCAGATTCTCGGTCAGGGCGGCCGTGCGGCGCAGGACGACGTCGGCCGGATCGCGATCCGAATCGACAATGAGGGCGTCGGGCCGGAATGCCTGATGGGCGACCGTCGCAAAATGCTCGCGCCGCCCCAAATCGTGCTCCAATGCGAGGAACTGCCGTTGCCACTCGGCTTCCATTCCAGCATGGGCGGGAATGGCCAGAAACTCGCTCATGCCCCGAAATCCAAGCAGAAGCTCTCGCCCCAACGCGACGGTTTCCTCGGCCAGTGCGGGCAACTGATCCAGGGCCGCCGGATTGCCTTCCGCCATGGCCGGCAGTACCTCCGGCCATTGCTGCTGCCAGCGGTCGAACCGGGCACCCAGGTTCGCTCCGCCGTTGAAACACGAAGGCAGCGATTCCGACAGGGTGGCTGCCGCCTCTCGCAAGGCAGCCACGTCGATCGAGGCTGAAGGGGGCAGCGCCGCCGCCAAGCGGCCGATGGTCGCCTGCAATGCATCCCATCGCGGATCGTCGGCCGCGACGGTGGCTGGTAGTAATGCTTCAATACGCGGTTCGAACAGCCGAGCGAGATCCGCCAACCACACCTTCGACAACATGCGACACGCTTCGCGGCAGCGGCATGACCGAACGTACAGGTCCAGCCATCGCCGGTTGTCGCCAGGAACCTGCTCCTGCTGCAAGAGGTCGAATTGCGACTTCAACACCTTGCCGCGCGGACCAAGCTCGCCCAATACCCGGCCAAGGGCCGCTTTCTCCATATCGATGCGGTCGGCCCGGCCAAACCAGGCCAGGTATTCGCGTCCAAAATCCTCGCTGAACCACCGCGAGTGGGTCGGGTAGCTACGGCTGATCGGCTGCCAAACATTTTGCGGAAGTTCCGGATCGCCGGGCAGCACGCGAAACACGGCAATCCCCTTGGCGCGGGCCGCATCCATGCCGGCCCATGCTTCAAATCGTGAGTACTGGCCGTCTAGTTTGTACGCCAGGGTGCTGTTCGCATGGACCCAGAGGCCTCGCTCGAACTCTCGGTCGGCAATGCGCAGCGGGTTGTCTTGCCAATTCTTGTTGGCCAGCAGTTCCCCCCAGCCGACATTCACGTACAACGGGCGCAATTCCCCAAGCCAGACGGTGCGGCCGTCGTTGGCCATTAGCCGGGCATCGCCCCAGATATGGCAATTCCCGCCACCTTCACGCACTTCGGTTGCCAGCCGCATCCACTGCCACCCGGAAACGTCCACCGATACCTTGATGCCCGGCCCGTCGCCCGCAATGGGACTACTTTCGAATGGCGTCGCCCCATCGGTCGTCTTTCCAGACGCCTGTACCGTCTGGCAAGTTGCCCGTGCAGCCAGCATGGCTTCGGTCCAAGTAGGATGCTGCCCGGTGCCCGATTCCGCCGCTAGCAGCCGACATGCCAAGGTTAAAGCTAGAGCAACCAAGAGCATGGCCGTTGACGCGACGTTGCGGAATACCTTGCTCATGGAACGACTCATGAGATTCTCCATAACAGAAATGGGCGGTATACGGTGGCGGGGTGGACATAATGTTAAGGGGGACAACGTGCCCGGAAAGGCAATGTCCATTATCGCAACATGCTGCTTATTTGTCCACCGGCAGACGGCGGAGGGCAGGAGAACTGGCTCTTCCGTTTCTAGGTGCAGACTGCTTGCCCCGATGGACGGCACAACGGCGTGTGCCTACTACATTGCAGCGGTCTGCACCTAGAAACGGAAGAGCCGGAGAACTGCAAAGTCGGATTTAGCGAACCATCGGGCGGGTAGGGATCGTAGAACAGTGAGGTCCGTATTGGAGCTGCACCCGTGCGATTCCCCGTCGGGCTCGCCCCTCGCCCCGATGGACGGATGACTGGCCAGCTACAGCAACACGTGTACATTCCCATCCTTCCCCGTTGGGCTTGTCCCAGCCGGTTCCATGACTGGCCAGCTACAGTAGAGCTTCTCAAAAAACTCTCTTGCTTCCCGCCCGCCTCTGCCGCCGCCAAGCTGGAGAAGGCTCTTCGCTAATCACAAAGCAAGCTTTGACCCCAAACTGCTCCAACATGTAGACGGCGATTCCGAGAAACCGCGAAATCTCTGGCACGTTTGTGTTCCTCCAGTTGTCTGGTCTAACGTCAAGCGTGACCCTCGTTTCACCCGCCGTTCGCGGCGGGTGAAACGTAGTGGTCCACGCTTTTGTTCGACCCTCTCTTGGTCTTTCTCAGAATGAGACTACCCTGTCCGATTCCTTTATCAGGTCGTAGAGGTCTTTCATCGTTGAAAGTGGGCAGAGTTCCGTCCCTTCAGAATGACGAAGTTTCAAGCACGTCCCGCATGCAAAAATCTCGCCACCTTCATCAACGAATGACTGCATCTGCTCCGTGACCTTGAACTATTCCGTGTCCAGCTTCTCGCATTCCACACCCGTTGCCATGAGGAATGCCTTTACCTGATCCCCTTGCTTTAGCGCAAACACTCAAAGGCGGAACCCGTTCCACGCCGTTTCTGCGTCTGTCGTGTATATAACTATTCCCAGTTTCATGTGATCTGTCCTTTCCTTGCTATTATTCCATAGTGATAGGGCGGTAGATCAACGAGTGGTTGCACGATGACAAATCCCGCGTTCTCCGCCCATGCCGCGCATTGCTCCGGTTTGGGGCGGACATCCATGGACGGCCCTCGCGGAGTCGTGGGATCGTAGTTCCAATGCATGATGCCGAGGATTCCGTCGCCGCGCAGGATACGGAATGCCTCGGTGAGCAGTATGTCGGGGTTTTCCGCATGAAGAATGTTGAAAAGCATCACGTAATCCATTGAAGCGTCCGGCAGGCCGGTTCCATCTGAAACGAAGTCGCGTTGGTAGAGTTGAAAATTGGAAACATTGTACTGCTGTGCCTTGGCTCTAGTTGACGCGATCATGTCTGCTTCAATGTCAAACGCATGTAACCTTCCCCTGATGATCTGCACCGCAGGAATCGTAAACGTTCCGTATCCGCACCCGAACTCCGTCACATCCGACATGTCTTTCTGCAGACCGAGGGCCAAAAGGGTTTCACTCGGGCTAAAGAATGCCTGCCACATTTCCTCGGACGGCATTCCGCTTTCTCTTGTCTTCATTTCCCAGCCCTCCACTCCCTCGCAATGATCGTCAGCAAGTGAACCATTGCGGTATTTCCGGCATGCTCCCCTTTTTCAAAATCATTCTCGACCGTTGCCATGCGATTGGTCACATGGGCGAAGCAGATGACGTCTTTGCCCCGTGCTTCCGCGAACGCATAGAGAGCGGACGCTTCCATTTCGACGGCAAGGAGTTTCAGAGACTTTGCGTAAGCGATGGCTTCCGCTGTCTCGCGATAGGGAGCGTCGGTTGTCCATGTGCCACCGCGAATAACATGCCCCGCCTTGGCCAAAATGCTATCGGCCAGCGAGTCAAGCGCGGAGCGCCTGAATGCATACGCAGATGGCGGAAAATAGTGATAACTCGTTCCCTCATCTCGTAGCGCTTTGTCGATAAGGATGAAATAAGGCGGATCGTCAACCTCGACAAGCTGGCCGGACGAAGTCACGCTGATGATAAGTTCGCAGCCTGACACGAAAAGCTGCTCCGCTACAAGAACGGCATACGACGCGCCGACTGCGCAGCCAATTACGCCAATGGTCGCGGCATCAAGCGCAAGTTCGTACATTTCCGTATGGTAACAAGCCCACCCTGAATGACGCTTCGCTCCTGTATTTTGCAAATGGCGTGACAAATCACCGTCGGGGTCAAGTACGCAGATCGCCGGAACATCGTTGGGGGCGAGCGATTTCTGCCGCCGGGCTTCTCGAATCAATGCTGACGGCTCAAATAGCGTCGGGCATGCGTACTGCTTGTGCGATAAGATTGGGACATCGTCTGGCATGTGTTTATCTCTTCCGGTCGAACTTGTTATTCTACTCCGATTACCCTTTCCCGGAAGGGCTGCCCAAGCATTCATGATTCTAGCCATCCCAGGGGACCGCTGCAAGCGGTTCTGGCGGAAGTCTCACGCCTGGACAGCCGCGCGACCAGCGCGCAGTTAACATAACACCGGTATTCCGGCGTTATGTTAATCGGCGTATATCCCGGGAGATCGGTTATGGGGACTGGCGGCGAGCGGTTACACGAGGTTCTGGAGGGGTATGACCGGTTTCTGATCGAGAAAGACCTATCGAGCCAGAAGGAGCGGCCCTACCTCGTCCGGTGGGTGCGCTACTGTTGTGCTTGTTTCCCAGGATTGCGCCTCGCTCGTTCCTCGCGCCGGCTCCACCCTGGGCTGGATTAGCCCGGATTATTCACGAGCATGACTGATATCGTCGTAAGTTGCTTAACGGTAGGAACTTACAAGCACACCACCTAAAGGCACTGTGTTTTTGGGCAGTCCGGCAAATACCGACGTTTTTCTGCCATCGCGAATAATCCGGGTTAGGCGCGTCCCTTCGAGCCGGAAAAGGGGGCATCATTGATTTGCAATCAGTGATGCCCCCTTTTCCCTTCCGGCCCATCCACTCGAGCGTGTCGGCGCCGTGGTCAAAGAAGAAGCGCCGCAGGGCGCGGTTGTTCTTTGCCTGATAGGCCGGGGGCCCGAACTTCGCCGCGTCTTCCAGGTGACCTTCGGATCCTTGTCGCCGCGGTAATAGAACTGGAACTTGTCTTCGGCCTTCAAGACCGTGGCGTAATGCCCGTGCGGCCGCTGGTGCGGCACGGGCGGCATGAACCGCAACGCATGGAGCTTCAACGAGGCGTTCTTGAGTTCGCCCACCAGGAGGCGAGCCACAAACAGCTCACGCCGCGAACCGATGGCCGTGACGGCGGAGCTGTCCGTCGGCTTGTCAGCGGCGTCGAGCGAAGCCTCCAACACACCATGCGCCTACCACATTGGAAATGGCCAATGAACGGGAACCCGCGAGGGGGACTGTACCCTCATACCGGCTACGGCTTCTTGTCGGCTTCCCGATGACGCAGCACGCCGTCGACGGCCGCCCGGTGCCGCAGTTCAAAGCGTTTGATCTTGCCGGTGGCCGTTTTCGGCAGGCTCTCCACGAAGACCACCGCGCGAGGATATTTGTGCGGCAAGATGTTCTTCTTGACAAAGTCCTGGAGTTCATGGGCCAACTCCGCGGAAGCGGCTTGCCCGTTCTTCAGCACAACGAAGGCCACGGGCTTGAGCAGTCCTTCATCGTCGGCGGCGCCCGTAACACCGCTTTCCAGTACCGCCGGATGTTCCTGGAGCACACCCTCGACCTCCGTAGGCCAGACAGGCTGGCCGCTGACCTTGAGCATGTCGTCGACACGACCGGAGTACCAGAAATAGCCGTCCTGATCGAACATGAACTTGTCGTGCGTGTTGATCCATTCACCACGGAAAGTGCGCTTCGTGGCTTCGTGCTGGTTCCAATAGCCCTGGGCGATGCTGTCGCCCTTCATCAGTAGCGTGCCCACCTGGCCCGGCGGCAGTTCCAATCCGGAGTCATCGACAATCCTGGCCTCGAAACCGGGGACAACTTGCCCCGTACTGCCTGCCTTTGCCTGGCCGGGCCGATTGGAAATGAAGATGTGCA
>CAZASB010000047.1:0-21780 GCA_964487655.1 uncultured Planctomycetaceae bacterium | reverse complement strand
CCGGTCCGCCTGCCCCCGTATCCATACCCCGACCGCTTCCGGGGCTTAGGGGGCGTTCTACGGGGCCGCCGCTGGTGCCACCAAGGCCGGGTGTCCTGGCCGGAAATCGGCTGTCCGGGGCCTACCGTAGTTTACCGTAGCTACAACGGTAAACTAACCCTAAGTAGGGGTTAGCTGAGCCGACCGTAGAATGACGTAAGTGCTTGCAGGATAAGGAGTTACGTCGAATCGGAAGGGGATGGAAGAGGGCCGTTTTTGGTCTTAAAAGTCCGTTGCTCTGCCAACTGAGCTACAGCCTCAATAAACGCGAGACGACGGCACCACATTGGGGGGGGTGCATGCGCCACCAAGAATGCATGGCAAGCCGCACAGTCGCCGCCACGGCCGCGACGAGAAACTACAGTTCCGCCACTGCCTGCAGTTTAGCAGATTTCCGCACATTGGCTAGGAGGCTGTCTGAATAATCCCGGTTAGTCTGGAAATACCGAGGCCCAATGTGCCGGCAGAGGGCAACGTTCGATGGAGGGGTGGGCCTACTTGCGATGCCCAACGTCATTGCGGACAATCCAGGGCAAGGATGCGATCAAGGTACCCCTGAAAGGGAGTCGTGCCTGTCGCGCCGGCCGCGCTCAGGATGGCGCGGCCGGGACGCGACAAGTGGCACGGCCGGGGGGGGGAGGCCAATCGCGGCAGTGCAACGGACTGATCGTGCGACCAGCCCGCTAGGGAGGACATTATTGCATCGCGGGCGCGTATGTGGCCGCCGGACCGGGCATCATCGTTGCCGCCGGCGCGCAACAGGGTTCACCGACCATCTCGGTAGGTGGGCACATCGGCGGGCAAGCAATCACATTCGTTTCTTCTGCCGGGCCGCGCCATAACCAGCGACCGCAACGGCAACCAATCGTGCTGGATGCCAATAACATTACCGCCGTCAAAATCAGAAGCTTCTTCATAACTCGTATCTCCAATCGAGTCGAACACGTTCCATCACACGAGGCCATGGTGAAACAACTCTACACCACATACGATGATGTGCAAATTCAACTACGCGGTTTTTTTTCAACAGATTTCGTAGCTTTCCGCATCCTCGGCGTTTACTGCAAGCTACGCTGTTTATGGGCGTCGACACGGAGGACCGGAACCATCCGCAAAGTCCATGCCCCGAGAGAGGACAGTTCATCAGAGCTTTTGAGGAGCAGGCAGAGTCCATGTCCACATATCGTATTCACAGGCAGATCGTGCGTTTCACATTGTTTCTTGTCGTTGTGGCAATCGTGGCAGCAGGCTGGTCACCGGTCGGCGCCGAGGCCGCTGAAGCCGAGGTATGGCTTATCAGCACTCGGTCGGCGCCGCGCTGCGCTGCCAAGGACGCCGCCGATTCCCGTATCGGATTCTGGCATCTGATGGACAACGCATGGACCGCCTCGGACCGCGGCGCATTCCATTCTGCCGGCCGTGCCGACGTGCCAACCATCTTCCTCATTCACGGTAACCGTGCGGAGGCCAACGACGCCGTGCAAATAGGCTGCTCCGTCCGTCGACAGATCAAGCGTCCCGGCTCCGAACGGTCTTTCCGGTTGGTCATTTGGTCGTGGCCCAGCGAACAGGTGTGCGGGGGAATGCGAGCCGACGTACAACTGAAGGCACACTACAGCGACGTTCAAGCGTTCTATTTGGCGGAATGCCTCCGGGAAGTAACCGCCGACCAGCCGGTGACGCTTGCAGGCTACAGCTTCGGGGCAAGGATCATTACCGGGGCATTGGAACTGCTGGCAGGCGGTCGAGTGAGTCGGTACCGACTGGCCGGGCCCGTTGTGCCTCACGAAGCCCCGTGGCGAGCGGTTCTTATCGCCGCTGCTCTCGATTCCCACTGGCTCTCACCCGGCCAACGCAATGGCCGTGCAACGGGCCAGGTGGATCGGATGCTCATTACCTCGAACGCAGCCGATCGAGTAATGCGGCTCTACCCTCGCATGTACGGACGCCGCGGTCCGGAAGCCTTGGGCTACCGCGCGGCTGGCTATTCGCTTACACCTGCCGATTGCGGCAAAATTCGCCGGCTGGATGTGACTTGTCCCGTGGGTGCCCAGCACGGCTGGTGGTCGTACTGGCGTTCCGCCTCATTAAGGACCGCGTTGACGGAATACGCGATTGGGGAGCCGTAGGGCCTAGCCAACGGTTGCAGCCTGGGAGGAACTGGTCGGAGTGGATATTGTCGCCCAGGCCACGCTGTGTTTGACACCTGAACATCCGTGACCAAGACTTTATATGCCGTCCCAGCCGACGGCGGCGCAATTGATCTTCAGAGACGTTTGAAAACGTGTCCATGGACGGGTGATATCTATATTCCCGTCCCTCCCGGAGGTGTTGTCCATGATCCAACGAATCCGCGCAGCCGCCCCTCGGCGGGGGGTTATTCTCGTTATGGCTGCCGTGTTGATAACAATTCTTCTTGGAATGGTCGCTTTTTCGGTTGATCTGGGCTCCGTAGTCCTGGTTCGCACCCAGTTGCAGGCAGCCGCCGATTCCGCGGCTATGGCGGGCGCCGCGTCGATGGGACTGTCTCGTGCGGAAATGGTCGCGACTGCGCAAGAGTTCGCCGCGTATCATAAGGCAAGCGGGCGCGAAGTGAACCTGCTGGCTAACGATATTGAGTACGGCACGTGGGACGCGACCACTCGACGGTTTACGCCGTCGGCCTCGGTGGGAAATGCGCTTCGGGTCACGACGCGAGTCGACGAATCGACCGGTGGGGAGGCACCCATGTTTTTCGGTCGCGTCTTTGGGCAAATGTCGTTCGCACAGCGAGCCTCGGCCGTCGCCATGGCCAACCCTCGCGACATTGCCTTCGTGGTCGACCTTTCCGGTTCGATGAACGACGATACGGAGCCTTGCTGGGCGACGCCGGCAATCAACGGCATCTTCAGCGCGGAGGGCTATCCGACCATCGGCAATGAGCTGATGCAGCAAGTTTACGACGATCTTGGTTTCGGCGCTTTTCCGGGTCGGCAGGAGCACATTGGCCAGCCTGTTGGAATCTCCAATAATCAGTATTCGTACGCGGAACTGACGAAGGACAACGGCCCGCTTACCGGCAACGGCATTCCGGCTAAATACCGGATATTCACAACCGACAATGAAGCCACGCGAAAAGTCAAGGCTTACTCGGCCATTATCGACTACCAGATCGCCCGACTCATGCCGAACGCCCTTCCGTCACCGACGTTGTCGAACTACGCATACTGGGAAAAGTACATAGACTACGTGTGCCGTTGGGTTACGATCACGCCGCCCGCGCCACCCGCACCACCCGCGCCGCCCTCGCCGCCCGCACCACCCGCGCCGCCCTCGCCGCCCACGCCGCCCAGTGGCGGTGGAAGTGGTGGCGGTGAGCCACCTCCTCCGAAACCGCCCATGGGCTGGTTTCCGCAAGGCGAGCAGCCTGACTGGTTCGCGGCCTGGCAACAGACCATGCCGAGGGAACACACGCCGCGCGTGGCCACCCAGGATTCGGCCTACCAGTTGGCGATCGCTCCCGGCGCATGGGAAAGCCTCCTTCTACCGCAACTGTTGTTCGGTGCCCAAGGGGCGCCGCCAACGAACCGCGGCACAATCCCGCCCGGACAGAACCGCTCGCGATTCATCACAAAATTCAACAACCCGAATCGAAGCACGTACACGAGTGCCGGGAACGCAAATAGTTTTCGGAACATACTGGGGTACCGTACGTACGTGCAGTTTCTGATGGACCATGGGCGAGACACCCCCGTCGTGGGAGGCCAGTACGCTTCCATTTCGATCCACAGCCCACACTGCCCATGGCACACCGAGTCGACCCCCGGCGGAACGTTTGATTTTCCACCCCGAGAGCAGCCAACCCATGCGGCGCGACGCGCGCTGATTGCGGCGATTCAGGTGGTGAAGGAACGCAACGAAACCGTTCCGGACCACAGTCAGCGTGATTGGGTCTCGATCATTGCGTTCGCCCACATCGCCGGCGGCGGTCCCGTTGTCGAGCAAGCGTTGACAGGCGATTACGACGGGGCAATGCTCGTTTGTACGCGACTTCAAGCGGTTGCCGACCTCGGCGCGACGACGGCCACGGAAACCGGGTTGATCGCCGCTCGCGAGCACTTGACTCCGGCCATCGAGGGCGGCGCCGGACGCGTGCAAACCAACAAAATTGTCGTCCTCCTGACCGACGGTGTTCCCAACCTCTACTCGAGTAACACGGCTGACATCGACCAATACATGAGCCAGAATTCTGATCCTAATTTTTACAACAACGGAGCCTATTGGCTCGATGCGGCGTTGATGCAAGCCGGACAGATGCAAACTGGCCGTTGGCAACTGTTTCCAGTAGGGATTGGATTGGGTACCGACTACGGCTTCATGGACCGCATGGCTCGTATGGGCGGCACGTCGAATGACGACGGCCAGAGCCCTCGCGGGTCAGGCAATCCGGCTGAATATGAACGCCGTCTGACCGAGATATTCGAAAAAATCATTACCAATCCGCAAGTACGACTGGTTCAGTAGTCTTTCGCTTGACTTTCTCTCAACTTAACCTATCTAAATGTAGGATTCGCGGCGGACCACCGATTAACCCGGTTGCCTATAAAGCGTGCCTCGCGAGTGGTTAGGGGCACGCCCTGGACGATAGGTGTGCGTCCCCTCGCATACCATGTTATTGATGCCCGTCCTCACACCCGTGAGCGGACGGCTAGGAGCAATGCTTTCATGCCCGTTGTGGCCATTGACCTGCTGTTTGGCGTCTTTGTCCTCGCAATTGGGATTGCGTTCGGCTGGTGGCTCCGCAGCCGTGGCCAACAAGTCACCCAGCCCGCGCCTAGCAGCGAGGTCAAGCAGGCCCGCGAGGTACTCGGCCGATTGCACGAATTGGCGACACGGGTAGCAACCGACGTTGGCGCCCACAGCCATCGGGTCGAGGCCATCAATGAACGGTTGCACGCGGCGGATGGCGGCGAGCCGGATGCCGTTGTTCAGGCCGTAACGCAACTGATCGAGGCCAACAGCCGTATGCAAGGGCAACTCGGTTCCGCCCAGGAAAGGCTGAAGGAGCAGGCCGAACTGGTCGAACAACACGCGAAGGCAGCCCGAACCGACGCTTTGACCGGCCTCGCCAACCGTCGCGCGTTCGACGAAGAAATGCAGAATCGCCTCCAGCGGCACCAGAAGCAGGGAGAAACATTCTCCGTCATCATATTCGACGTCGACCATTTTAAGAAGTTCAACGACACCTACGGGCATCAGGCAGGCGACGACGTGCTGCGACTGATGGGAAGCCTGCTTCGAGCGGCGGCTCGCAAGGACGATATCGTTGCCCGCTACGGTGGCGAAGAGTTCGCCATGATCTTGCCGAATACCCCGGTTGCCGAGGCAAGCCGTAGCGCTGATCGGGTGCGGCGGCGGATTGCGGACCACGGATTCCACTGCGAAGGGAAGGAGCTGCGCGTCACGGTAAGCCTTGGCGTTGCCCAGGTGTTCCACGGCGAGGCTATCACACACCTGATCGATCGTGCGGATGCGGCGCTCTATGCCGCAAAGGAAGCCGGGCGAGACCGGGTGTACTGGCACGACGGTACGGACGTTCACCCGCTGCACAAGCCAGAGAACGCTCCGGTTACCACCGTGGAACAGGCGCCGGCGACCACTATCTCCACTTTGAGACAGGTCGAGATGCCGCCAAAAAGCGAGCTTCGCACGAAAGAGCGATCTAGTGAGGCCGAATGCGAAGCGCCCGAATCAACGGATGGCATGACGGTCATCGGGCAGGTTACGATGTCGTGCCGTACGGCGTTCTGCATTATTCTTGCCCGGCGGTTTGCCGAATGGCGACGCGGCGGCGCAACGCCCTCGGTCATCATGATCCGAATCGACGATTTCCCCGGCATCGTGGCCCAGTACGGCGAGAGGGCAGGCTGTTTGGCGCTTAAGGCGACTGCACAGTTCCTCAATGCGGCCATCCGCGACATGGACCTCGTGGGGCACTTTGATGCGGCGACTTTCGCCGTGCTCTTTCCCGGTACCTGGCTTGCGAACGTAATTGGTGTTGCCGAGCGGCTCCGCGACGCCATTGCCAAGTGCTCCATGCCCACGGAACACGGTCAACTCAAGTTCACGGTGAGCGTGGGCGGGGCCAAGGCCACGGAAGCCGACGATGCCAAGCGGCTGCTCGAACGCGCCGTGGAATCGCTCGATACGGCCCATGAAGCTGGCGGTAACTGCTCCATGTTCCACAACGGCGCCTGGTCCGAAACGGTTTCGGCCGCCACGGAACGCACGGAGCAGTAGTCGCTTTCCCGAATGCGGTCACCGGACCACGACGCATCCCAATAAGTTCACTCCGGCTTGCCGCAGGATTGGACCGGCCTGATGCAAGGTGCGACGGCTCGTCGCATGGAGCCGCACGACAAGATAGGCGCCCTCGCAATCGCGAGCGATGGAAACCACCTCCGGATACCGAAGTGATGCGGCATGGACGAGAATCAGGCCATACTCTTCCCTCGCCTCGGCCAGCAGCCGCCGCAAATTGAGTCGGTCCGGGGGCGGACCGGCCGGCGTGGAGAACGGAACGGCTGGAACGACGTCCACGCCGGGCACCACGGTGCGCCGCACCACGTCGCGCCAACTCGCGGCCCCAGTGAGAACGTCGGTCAAGCCGCGCGACGCCTCCACGCCCAGCCGAGCGCCAAGGGCAGGACGACGCAAGTTCGCGTCGATCAGTAGTAAATCGCCGTCAAGCCGCCGCGCAAGCGACATCGACAGAGGCACAAGCAAATCGATTCCCAACGTATCCGAGTCCGGCGACGTAAACAGGAAACTGCCCGGATTCCCACGCGGCATGGAACGGAGCATGGTGCCGGCAAGCTCACCCAACGGGTCGGACAACGCCTGGCGATTCTCGTCACGAGGCCGTGCGCTGCCGGCCGGTACAACAACCTCGGCATCGTGAGACAACGTCGTGTTCCCGCTGGATTCCGACGGTTCAGGTGTCATTTCAGCAACTACCTGCTCGGCCGCGGCTTCGGTCGCGTCCAGCAATGCCTCCATTGCCGCCTCGTCGCGTAGCGAATCGTCAGCCGCCGGAGGAACCGCCGTGTCGGCGATGGCGCAACCGGCCTCGGCGGCCGCTCTTGCCTGCTCGTTCGGCTTTCGCGACTCGATCTGCTTCAATGCGTTCAACATCCGACCCATGATTATGGCTCCATGTGCAATGGCGGCCACCAGCTTCTCCCACGGTCGAGAACGCCGCCACGATGGTGCGGCCGTCTCAATCGCAAAGATCAGGCGTGCCGCAACGAGGCAAACAGACGCGAGTACTTCGGGCGGGCCGTTTCGACTGGCTGACACGGAATGGTAGCCGGTCTCGGCTGCGCGTCTAACTGCTCCTTCGCCAATTCGTTCTCGATATTATCCAGAACCGACCATTCGGGAAGCTTCCGTTCGACCAATTTGGCGTCGGCCACCACGGTGGAATTGGCAGCAGTCGCCGGCGATGGCTCAACGCCCGCGTTGTCGCCGCGTTCCGCCGGAACGACGGCCCGATGCGACTGGTCAAGATCGGATTCCCACGCCGCGGGCTCCTCTAAGTCAGACGCCGGGGATTCCTCAATGTCAGTCGTCGCCGCGGGCTCCTCGGCGTCAAGCATCTCGGGCTCCTCTACGTTGGTTGCCACGAGAATCGATGGCAGATCGCAATCGGGAATACTGTTGTCTGCTTGAGACTGACCGTCCGTCATATCGCTCGGCGCAGGTAAATCGGCGGTTTCAATCACGGCTGAGTCACGCGTTACCACCGGCACAACATGCTGGTCGGACTGGTCTTGCCGGTCGTCAATGACCTCTTCCTCCGCGAATTCATCTTCAAAGGGATTCCACGAGGCGTTGAAGCGCAATTCGACTTCGGGCCCAATACTCCCCGCCGGCTGGAATCCGGCATCCTCCGCCTCGACCTGATCGAGCATCTGTTCGATCTGGTCCACTCGCTCTTCGATGCCGGTCTTGCCGTCGATGAGGTCGTCGGACGGAGTGGAAATTCGGAGGGCGGGAATCGTGTCGGGCGATTCATCCGCGTCGTCGGACAAGCTGTCGTCCTCGTCGTCAAGTCGCCCGAACTCGATGACGCCACCAGACTCGCCGCCTTGTGCAGGTTCGCCATTCCATGGCGTGGGCAACTGTTGCAGATCGGCCCACGCCTCCTCGATATGTCCCGGAGAAATGTGTCGATGCCCCGCCGCACAGGCCAACAGGAGTGCGTGATCGCACACCTGGTTGATCAGACGCGGCACGCCGTCCGTTGCGCGGTACACCGCCTTGCACGTCAGTTCGGAGAACAACGATTCCCCGCAACCGCCTACCATGTCGATTTGCGCCCAGATATACTGCTGCGTCTCCGCGGCGCCGAACGACTCAAGATAGCAGCGAGCGGCGATACGTTGATTGAAGGAATCGAGTTTCGGACTAGCGAACCGTTCCTCCAATGCACAGCCGCCGACCAGAACGACGCGTACCCAGGGCTTGCCCTCGTGGGCAAGGTTCGTGGTCATGCGCACTTCGTCCAGGAGGCGAATCGGAAGCGCGTGGGCTTCATCCACTAGCAACAGGATTCCGTTGGGGCATTCGTCGCTCAGGGTGATGTAATCGGCAAGGGCCAGCCGGGCCTCCCCTTCGTCCATGCCGCGGTACGATTGCCCAAGCTCGTAAAGCATTGCCTGCAGCAATGCCCTGCGAGACCCGAGTCGGCCACTGGCCAAGAAGACCACTCGCAGTTGTTCGGCTAGCTCTCCAGCCAGGATATGACACAGAGTCGTCTTGCCGGTCCCCGACGGGCCGATTACCAACCCAGCTCCCTCCGCGCGGCGAATGCACCGCACAAGCGTTGTCCGGGCAGCCTCAATTGTCTCGCCGGGAAAGTACTGGTCGGCTTGTGGTACCGAAGTGAAAGGGCGCTTTCGAAAATCGAACAAGGGCTCGTACATAACCTATATTTCTCATTTTGCGTTGTCGACGCATTCTCCGGCCTGTCCGAATAAGACTTCGGCATGGCAGGTACAGCCCACCCAGCAAGGCGATGGGAACTGGCGCACTGGTCCGTATGTTCCAATCGGCACAACTGGCGCAAATGCTGAAACTGGAATCGCCGCCCGGCACTGGGATCGCCGTATTGGCAAGCACCGCTACCTGAACTCAGCCCATGATGGATTGATACACCAGACCAAGGCAGCCAACCATCAAAATGGCCCCTCCCAAGCAGGAGACCAGCCGGAGCCAACTTCGATATCGCCCGGGCACTGCCGGCCGCAGTCCGGGCAGCGTGACAGTCGCAACGACAGGGGCGCCCAGTGAGGAAGATATCTGTTCGATCGAGTTCAGCCCCGGTTCCATGCCCGCGCCCGCAGCAAATATGCCCACACCAACCATCATGGCCATTCCCGCAAGAAGTGCGGTACTCAGGGAGTTCTCCGTCACGGTGTCAACAGAAGCCGCATGGACCGGTAAGGAAGGCACCGGATCGAGATCGGGCCCTCGGACGTGGTCCGCCCAGACGACACGCTCTGCCGCAGCGAGCTGTTCGTACCGGTCGTGGGCCTCTTCGACGCAAAGTCCCAGCCGATCCATTTGCCGCCGAGCCTCGGCATGTTGACGTGCTACCTGCTCGGCTTGAGGCGTTGGTTCAGGGGTGAACGACGGTAGACTCGCGACGTATTGCTCGCTTGGCTCACTTACGGGCAGCGCCGCTTCGCCTTCTGAACGAATCCTTTGCGGCACGCCCTGTAATGCCCGCTGAACCTCGCCCACCTCGTACGTTAGCTCCTGCACTTCCGGATGCTCGACTGTCCGCTCGGTGAGTAGTTCGGCATGGCGCTGTTCCAACCAGGCGAGTCGCTGGTTCAGCCGCGACCACTCGGGGTTCTCGACGCTGGCTGGGGGCACCGGTGGAGCAGGCGAAAGGGCCGGCGGGGGCGTGGCCGGCCGGAGTTCCTGCTCTTGTTCTTGCAGAAAGCGATCGAGGAACTCCTGCCGCTCGGCTACGGCAAGCCGCCACTGGAGCCTTGCCTCGTCGGCGGCCGCCACGGCATCGGCGTGTGTCTGTTCCGTCTGCCGCTTCCACTCCCGACGGAGTGATTCGACATCGGTCACAACCGATTCCGATTGGGGATGCCAACCTGCAACATGGCCCCAATGATACACCAGCCCAGTGGTCACCACGAACACAGTGACCAGCAGCACCGTATTGACCGACCACGGCGATGGCGACACGACCAATCTGGCTTGACGTTTTCGATATAAATCCATTGTTCACCCGCAGTCGCAAGTATGTGTCGCCGTGCCGTCCGCTGGCTTCCATTGGGTAGTGGCGATTTGCCCCCCTCGAACAAACCGTCGTGCGGCACGCATACTCACACCCAATCGTCATCGACTCTCCAGTCGCCTCATCTTAAACACGCCTCAACGCTTGCGTGAAACCGGTCCATCCGCCATCATACAACCATGTTTCAAATTAAAGTTTGCGGAATCACGACGGTTGTCGATGCCCTGGCCGTCGCCCGAGCGAGTGCCGACGCGGTTGGGCTGAACTTCTTTCCCGGCAGCAAACGCTTCATTACGATGGATCGGGCTCGCGAAATAGCAGAAGCCCTTCCTCCGGGTGTTGTCAAGGTGGGCGTTTTCGTGAACGCGACGGAGAGTGCCATTCGCCAGGCGTTTGGCGAAATTCAGCTCGACGCGGTGCAGTTGCACGGCGACGAGCCGCCTTCACTCCTGGCTCGGCTGGCCGACATGCCGCTTGTTCGGGCGTTCCGACTCGACGCGCGTGGGCTTGCCCCCATCGACGCCTATCTGGCCACGTGCGCCGAACTGGACGCCTTGCCTCGCATGATCCTGTTCGACGCCAGTGTAGCTGGGCAATATGGCGGCACCGGCAGCACGCTGGACTGGTCGATGCTTGGCGACACGGCCTCCACGGCAGTTCGTCCTCCTGTTGTCCTTGCCGGCGGGCTTACACCCCGCAACGTCGCTACCGCTATCCGTTCCACCCATCCTGCCGCTGTCGATACGGCCGGCGGGGTTGAATACGCTCCGGGTAAAAAAGACCACACCTTACTCGTTGCGTTCATAACGGCCGCGCGGGCGGCATTTGCCGAAGGACTCGCGAAGGAATAACTATCCGGTTTGGGCGCGCTGCGGCTATCGTAGAATGCGGCGCGCTCGCGCGGCCGTGGTTCGAGGCCCCAAGGCCAAGCCAATCCAGCCATCATCAATGGCGAATTGGGTCACTTCGAGGTCGGCCAACTTCGGGTTCTCGGCAATGGGTTCCGGCATGAGATCCCAGGGGCGGCGGCGGGCGAAGATGCGTACGAAAATGCCGCGTAAGGCAATTTGCGAGCCCAACGGTAGCCGGTCGCCGCTCAGTTGGATGACGCCGTCTCGCACCAGTTCCGCGGAGAGCCCTTTCGTTTCCGGCCGGTAGAACGCTTGCACCTGGAAGTCGCGCCACACGCGGCGTTCGTGCGTCAGCCGATCAATAAGCAGCGTAACGCAAATGCGTCCATCTTCGCAGCGTACGCTCACGGCATTCGCTGTGGCGAACGTGATAGAAACCTCTTCATGGTCCGGGCCGAGTTGTAGCCAACCCTCGTTATTCAATCGTCTCGCCACGTGTTGTGACAGTTCCGGCAAGGTGAACGTGCGGCCGTCCAGGTCCAATCGGTCGAGCGAGTTGTTGATTGCCGACTCGTGCAATTGAACACTGGCAAGTGAATCGCTGGGAGCGCGCGGCCGCGGCGTGTGGCTGCCCAACTGCTCTTCGCCAGCCAGACGGATACGTATGTTCACGCGTTCCTCGGTCGTCTCCGCGTCAATCATCACCGGATCGAGCCGCAATCGGCGCATCGGTTCAAGAAGCTTCGTATGCAACCGCTCCGTGACCTCGGACAAACGCTCTTCGGTCTCATGGTCGATGCGAGACTTGGCCTGATGGTAGATCTTCGCGCGAATCTCCGCGTTTGCCGCGGGCTGATGTTGTACATGTTGCGATCGCGCGACCGAGTTGACCAACGATCCGACCAACGGTACGCGGTCGAAGTCGGTGGCTACGTCTTGCAATCGTATGTCGTTCGACACACGGACTTCCGCCGGCGAAAGCTGGATGCCGTCGAGGCCGAGTTCGAGCGGTTTGCGAGCGATGTACCAGCCGAGGCTGTTGGTCAGAAACGTGGCCGGTCCGCTACTCGACGTGGTTTGCGAAACGATTCGGCCTTGTACGTCCAGCGCAAGCCGCGCGCGATGGGAGTCGGGAATCAGGCTGAGTTGCATGTCGGTCGAGGTGGCCCGTCGGCCATGGGCGCGTACGCCCAGTACGATGTCGTTCACCGGTGCAATCTCCGGTTGACGTTCCGGCATGAGCCTGTTCAGAAGACTCTCCGAGATGGCAAATCGAAGGTTCGCGTTTCGATAGTGCATCGTCAACCGCGCCGCGAGCGCTCGCTCCTTCTCCGACTCGGCCAGAGCCAGGCGACGGTAGTCACGGGTGATTAGGCGTGCGTCTTCGACCGCATGCGTCTGTTCGTATCGCTCCAAGTTGCCCAGCAACCGGCCCAGGTCGACCGGCGCGGCCGCCAGTCGCTGTAACTGATCCTTCAAGCGGTCAACCGGCTCATTGGTAATGAAGTGCCGTTGGCGGGAATCCATCGGAATCTGCGTGAGCCTTTCAAGCGATGCCCGCGCCAGCTCCCGCCCAACGTACTCGTCTTCGGTCTCCCGCCGCGACGGCCACTCACGAAGCGAGTCGAACAGCAGGTACTCTCGCCATGCTTGCCCTACCGACGAGTCGCCCATGAACTCGTCGATCCGGTCCAGGCACGAAACCAGTTGATTCCATTCGCCGCTGACATCGAGCGCTCTGCGATACTCTGGGTCGGTGAGCCAATCAGCATGACGCCAAACGTCGAGTCGACGACGCAATGCGTGCGCCGTTCGTTGTAGATGGGCCTCGATCACCGGATCCACGCCCTGACTGGCCAGAGTTTCAGCCTCCGCGACCGCCATGTCCAGGGTATCGAGCAACTGGGCCACGTCTGGCGATTGCTCCTGCATCGCTCGCCCCAACTCGTCAAGGTGTCGAGTAACATTTCCGGCCCACGCTTGCGTTTGCGGCGAATTGGAGAGAACCTCCATGCGCTCCAGCAATCCGGCTGGTCGATGCCAAACCAGACGCTCCGCGGGAGACACCGGCTCAATCGTCCGAGAACTCTCCGCTGACGGCTCGGTCTGATCTGGTTCAGGAAGGATCGGGCCCAAGGGCGATTGCTCTACAACCTCCTCCACGAGAAGGTCGGATGGCCCTGGAGCGGCTACGGAGGGCCTGTTCGCCAGGAACTCGGGCTGCAACATTGGGGTGCTATCGTTGTCTTCTTCGAGCATGTTGCCTTCGACGGAGGCATCAGAATCGTCGTCGGATGCGACCATGGCAAGTGGCTCTCGGGTAGGAAGCTCGGGACTCGCAAGGCTGCCCGTCAGAGGCATCGGCTCCGCAACGACAAACGGCTGTTCTGTCATTTCAGGGGATAACCGAAGCCACCGCACCTCGTCCCTGGCAGGCGCCGGCGTTGCAGGGCACTCCTGCGGAAAAGAGAGCGGTTCGGCGGGCCCCGCGTCGGTTTCGGAGGCATTCACACTACCCCCTTCGCCGGCCGCGAGGTCCGTGCCTGCCCCAAAATACCCCCCTCTTGAAAGAGCCGATTCGGGCTCTTGAGGCCGTGATATTTCCTGGATGCTAGCAAAGGAGTCTTCTACCCCGGCTCTCTGCAATTCGGATGGCGAAAAGGAGTACATCATAGCGCCGCAGCACAGGATGCAAAGAGCTAATCCGCTCGTCAATTCCCTCCAGAATATCATCATACTATCCTCTCGCGAGTTTCTAGACAGCCCTTTTAATCGACAGATACAGACGTATCTGTAAGAATCGGCACGGGGCGCAAAGGAGTACACCGCCATATTGCCGAATTGTCGTCAACGGGTAAAAACTCCGACGACGGCGGGTGGATAGCTGCGAATGTCGGCCGTGCCGTGGCCGGGAAGGAGAGCGAAGTCGAAACGGTGATCGGCCTCGACCACCAGCAGGCTACCGGCCGGCGCTGCCTGAAATAGTCCACAAATCAGCTCGACCATTTCAGCCGTCTGCGCCGCATAGAGGTCGTACGGGGGCGAGCAGAAGATGACCTGCGGCTGTTGCCCCAGGTCGGGCTGGCGTCGCCACCAGATAAACGTATTGCCGGCAGCAACCTCACACACGTCGGCCAGCTCCAATTCGGCCACGCTCTGTCGAATCAGGTTGGCCGTGGGGAAGTGCTGCTCAATGAGTGTCGCCCGCGAGGCGCCCCGGCTGATGGCCTCCAATCCCAGGGCCCCGGTGCCGGCGAAAAGGTCGACCGCATGGAGCCCCTTGACCGAGGGGCCCACCAAGTTGAAGATGGCCTCGCGAAGTCGATCTTTCATGGGCCGCGTCCGCATATCGCCACTGTAGGCCAGCCGGCGCCCGCGCAACCGTCCGCCGATAATGCGCACGCCAAGCGGCTGGCGGCCCGCCTTGGCGGAGGAATCCGACTTGTCGGCTCGTTTCGGCTTCCGAGGACGTTGCTTCATGGGGCGCGGGGGTGGGTTTGGAGATTCCACTGGATTGTGGTATTGTAACCCGTTTGAACCTGTACACCAACCACGGAGCCCGACCATGCTGTTGCGAAGCGTTGTCATCTCGCCCATTCTCGCCGCCTGCCTTGTCGTTTCCGCCCAGTCTCAAGAGCAACCTGCCGCCCAACCCGAGACAGCCGAAGCTGCGACGATCCCCGATGCCCGATTCGAGCAGATCCTGACCGACTGGCGAGTGTTGCTCGGCCGACTTCAGGACCTTCAGAATGAGTTCGCCACGGCCGACGATGAGCGGAAAGCGGCCATTCGCACCGAGTTCGCCGAAGCCGTCAAGCTGGGCGAGAAGCTGGAGCCTGAACTGATTCGGGCGGCCGAACAGACCCTCGGCACGCCAGGCAATGCGAGGAACGAGGCGACCCAACTGCTCGTTGCCGTACTGAAGGCCGAAGTCGATGCCGACAACTACGAGGAAGCATTGAGACTGGGCGAGGTGCTCTGTGAAAAGACCGACGACCAACGCGTGGCTGGTCTGACCGGGATTGCCGCCTTTGGCGCGTGCCAGTTCGATACGGCCGAGAAGCGTCTGAAGCAGGCGGTTGAACAGGGCCCGGTCTCAGACGAGCGTGTTAGGGCCTTTTTGAACGACGTACCCGAATACAAGCGGGCTTGGGCCAAGGAGCAGAAAATCCGCGCGGCCGAGGCGGAAGCCGACGACCTGCCTCGCGTTCTCCTGAAGACGAACAAGGGGGACATCGAAATCGAACTGCTCGAGAACGACGCGCCCATGGCCGTGGCAAACTTCATCTCGTTGATTGAGAAGGGATTCTACAATGGGCTGGTCTTCCATCGCGTATTGCCCGGATTCATGGCCCAGGGCGGATGCCCCGAAGGCACGGGTACCGGTGGACCTGGTTACAACATCCCGTGTGAATGCCACAAACCCGAGTACCGCCGTCATTTCCGCGGCAGCCTCAGCATGGCCCACGCCGGGCGCGACACGGGCGGTTCGCAGTTCTTCCTGACCTTCCTGCCCATCTCGCACCTCGACGGCCGCCACACCGTCTTCGGCCGCGTGATTGACGGGATGGACATTCTGGCCAAGCTCCAACGACGCGATCCGGAACGGCCCAACCAACCCAAACCCGATCGGATCCTGGAAGCCAAGGCTCTCCGCAAACGCGACCACGCCTACGAACCGACCAAGGTGAACTGAGGCCCAGTGAGTACCAACCGGAATGTCGACAAGAAGAAAACGTTCGCGCAATCCCGCAGTACGTCAATCCCGACCACGCCGAAGTAGCCGCGACGATGCAGATGTGCTCCAATCGGTTCCACAATTTCGCATAGGTCATCGAAAAACTGATCTTGTAAACTGGCGGAAAACGTTTCTCCGCGCCACTTCCTGTTGGTGTCGAAGTTTTGCTCGGTCGACCCCAACCAGACGGTCGATCTGTCTCTACCCAAATAAAAAGCAAATCAGGTAGTCTCTGAATATTCGCCATGCGAATCGATTGCAATAGGCGGATCTGATTACGGCTACCGTCGTGGTGGAATGGGCAATGCCAGAAGACGCCCACTCTCCGGCAACCAACTCCGACACCACATCATCCTTCGCCGTGATGAACGGCAAGATGAGGGCAGATCGGCTCGGTTGCGTTAGTTAGAGGCAGCCTAATGGGCATTTTTAGAAGTCTTCAACGAATTCGGAGCGGTCGTTGATCTGCGCCCTCTCGAAGGAAAGGCCATTGGCGACAGAGGGAGGCTTCATCAACCGAAACTCTTCGACGATGTATAGGGCCAACAATCCCTTGCACCATACCGCTTGCAGCCGCACGGACGCGGCTGTAAGCGTCTGGTAAGGGATAATGTTCGTTCCTAACAATTGATGACAAGACCCACTGTATACATTGAAGCGACGGTCATCGGGCACTTGGTCGGCCGAGTGCTTGCCGATCCAATTGTCGCGGACTAGTCCTCGAGCACTTCCTTTTCACGAGAGGTGGCGAAATCGTTGGCGGCAGCTTCGTACTTCTTAATGAGTTCCTGGATCTCGGTCTTGACGTCGTCGCGTTCATCCTCGGAAAGGTCCTTGTCCTTCTCTGCGGTATCGGCCATCTTGTTGCCGTCGCGGCGAATGTTGCGCAACGCCACTTTGGCCTCCTCGGCCAAATCGCGAACGCGACCGACCATCTTGCGACGTACCTCACCGGAAAGAGGCGGAATGTTGAGCCGGATCATGCGTCCGTCATTCTGCGGGTTGAAGCCCAGGTCGCTCACCTGAATGGCCTTTTCGATGTCCTTGAGCGTTCCGGGATCGTACGGTCGAATGATAATTTGGGTCGGCTCCGGAGCGGCAACGGCGGCAATCTGCTTGATGGGCGTGGCGGAGCCGTACACTTCGACCCGCAGCGAATCGACCAGTCCGGGATTGGCACGGCCCGTGCGAATGCCAGCCAGGGAGCTTCGCAGCACTCCGACGGCCTTTTCCATGCGTTCTTCGATGTCGAGCAGGATTTCGTCGCTAGTCATTGGTTATTCTGCGCTTGCTTTTGCGTTTTTCAGTGCCGCGGCGCTATGCACCAGAGTGCCCACACGCTGGCCTAGCACGGCCGCCTCGATATTCCCCTCCTTGCGGAAGTTGAACACGAGAATAGGCATGTCGTACTCCATGCACTTGGTGATCGCCTCCGGGTCCATGACCCGAAGGTTCTGACGCCGCACCTCGTCGTAACTCAGTTCGCTGTACAAAACGGCGTGTGGATTCGTCTCCGGATCGGCACTATACACGCCGTCCACGCGGGTGGCCTTCAGCAGAATATCGGCGTCGAGTTCCAGGGCTCGCTGGGCGGCAGCCGTGTCGGTTGTGACGAACGGGCTGCCCGTGCCTGCGGCGAGGATGATGATCCGGCCCTTTTCCAGGTGTCGTCGGGCTCGGCGCCGAATGTACGGCTCGGCCACGCCATCAATTCGGATGGCCGTCATCAGACGTGTGATGCAGCCGAGCGATTCGAGCGCATCCTGCAACGCCAAGCCGTTCATGACCGTGGCGAGCATGCCCATATAATGGGCCGTTGCCTCGTGAACGGCTGACGACCCGGCAGTAAACTGCGCCCCGCGCAAGATATTGCCTCCGCCGATGACCACCGCCATCTGGATGCCGTGGCTGGCGGCGGCGGCCGTCTGGCGGGCGAGGTGCAAGACGGCATCGGTGGCAATGCCGCGCTCGCCCGCGTGAACGAACCCCTCGCCGGATATCTTCAGCACAACACGCTTACCACCGGCCACCGCCGGCGCTAGGCCGTCTTCCGCCATGCATTCTACTCCTTGGCCAGTTCCCAGTGCAGGAACCGTTTGATTTTCATGCCGCCCTTCTTGGCTACTTCCGCAACGGTCGCCTTGCCGTCCTCGGCCTTGACGAACACCTGGTCTTCCAGACAGTAGGTGGCGTAGTAGTTCTTCAGACGGCCCTCGACCATCTTGTCGATGATATTCTCCGGCTTGCCTTCCTGTCGGGCGGCCTCGGCGAGAATCTCGCGTTCCTTGGCAACCACGGCGGCATCCAGGTCGTCTTTCGACAGGACCGTCGGTCTCATGGCGGCGACGTGCATACAAATGTCCTTGGCCAGCTCCGGCGAGCCGCCCTCGACTTCGATAACCACGCCAACCGCGCCGTTATGGTGCGCGTAGCCACCGCACGGCGCGTCGATACGCGCCATCCGCTCAAACTGGAAGTTCTCGCGAATGCGGTTGTACAACTCCTCCAACTGCTCCTTGAGCGTCTTGCCCGACTTGCTGGGCGACGGTTGTGCGAGCAATTCGGCAGGCGTTGCGGCGCCGGAACCGGTTGCAAGCTGCCGTACCAAGTCGTTGGCCAGGGCGATAAATTCGTCGTTGGCCGCCACCGGTGCGCTCTCGCACTTTAGCTCGACAATAGCGCCAACGCCGGCGGCCATGTCGGTATACACGGCAATGCGGCCGGAGGACGTCTTGCGGCCCGCCTGTTTTTCCGCCGTCGCCTGCCCTGCCTTGCGCAACAGTTCAACGGCCTTCTCGGGGTCTCCACCGGCCTCGGTAAGGGCCTTCTTACACTCCATCATGGGCAACCCCGTCATCTCGCGAAGCGTCTTGACGGCGGCTGCGGTAATCTCTGCCATTGCGTATCCTCTTCTTCGTGTTTCAAATGCAAACTGATTATTTTGATTGGAAGCAAGCCTAGCCGGCAACCGCCGGAACCTCGGCCGCTGGGGCATCTTTTCCGTCCTGCTCGATGCCCGCCGCGGCACGCCCTGCGACAATTGCATCAGCCAGTAGCCTACTGATCAGCTCGATCGAACGGATACTGTCGTCGTTGCCGGGAATTGGCAGGTCGACCAGATCCGGATCGCTGTCAGTATCGATCAAGGCGATCGTAACGACGCCCAGCTTGCGGGCCTCGCGCACGGCGTTCTTTTCCTTGTTTGGGTCGACGATGATCATGCACTCCGGCAACCGGTTCATCGTGCGCATGCCGTTAAGGTTGCGATACATCTTGCGGTACTCGCGATTCAAGGCCGATTGCATCTTCTTCGAGTAGTTCGCGAACCCATCGCCTTCGCGCAATGCCTCAAGTTCTTCGAGTCGAGCCAAACGGCTTCGAATGGTGCGGAAGTTGGTAAGCGTGCCACCTAGCCAGCGGTCGCTGACGAACGGCATGCCACAACGTGACGCATGTTTTTCGATCGAGTCGGCCGCCTGCCGCTTCGTACCCACGAACAGCGCGAGGCTATTATGACCGGCAACCCCTTGCAGGTATTTCCTCGCCCGGAGGAGCCCGCGGATCGTCTCACGGACGTCGATAATGTGGATCAGATTGCGCCGCGCGTAGATATACGGCCGCATCTTGGGGTTCCACCGGCTTGCCCGGTGTCCGAAATGAACCCCCGACTCGATTAACTCCTTCACTAATACGGTTGCCAAAGGTAGGCCCTCTCGTGTGACACACCGGCTATGTCCCCGTAGAAACCGGGGCGTCCGGCGTTGGGTTCGGTCGCTTGAGGAAAAACGAAGTCTCCGTTGCCTGGACCGTTCAGGCAACGAAACTAGTAGAATACCAGCCGAGCGGAGGGGCGTCAACACCCGATGGCCCGTCAGCGTGGGGGCGACGAGATATTCAACGGTTTGCCACTTGCCCCTCGGAGGCCAAGCTCAACCAACGCACACCCCCCGCAAACCAGCGTGCCTCCGAAGGCATTCCATCCAGCTACCCGGCCAGGACTTGAACCTGGAACGAGGGAACCAAAATCCCTTGTGTTGCCAATTACACCACCGGGTATTCTTCTGCTAACTCGTTATGCAGTAACACTTTAGTGAAGAATTCGATCACTCGGGCCTACCAGGCGGCAAGCCCAACAATTTTGAGTATACCAGTTTATCGGCAGCCTTCAACACCCCGCTGAGTAGAGTGCGAAAATAGCAAGGGTGGCAAGGCAAGAAAGACGCAAGGCCCCTCGCGTACGATACGCGGGGGGCCTTGATGGCCTAGCGGGCTTCACGTTCAGGCTACCTTGCCGTGTAGAAGCCTATTCGGCATCATACCACTCTTTATTGTTCGGGTAGAACCCGCCCGTGCTCTCGTCGTACTGCCAGCCGGCGTCGCCGGAGACAATGGCAGTGGGAACCGTGCCGGCGGCGGCAACGGCAACCACGTCGCGACTGTGGTTGAACGGGTTCATGGGGATCTCGCCCTGGATGTATGGCCCGTACGGGGTGTCGCCCGTGAAGCCGCCACTGACGCTCGTCTTCTCGGTCATCTGTTTGGCGAAATTTGAGAGCAACGGTACGTTGCCAAGGTGATGCACCTTGTACATCTCGATCTGGGACCGGATGGTGTGCAGGTTGAAGTCGAGCGTGCTGTTCTTTGCGTCCTCGGTCGAGGACGAGAACTGCGGGATAATCGTTGCGGCCAGTACGGCCATGATGATCACCACAATCAGCACTTCGATCAAAGTAAAGGCGTTCCGGTTCTTTGTCATGACAACTCGTTCCTCGTAAAACCAGGTGACTGAAGCGGGAAACCCTGCGAAGGGCCATTTTTCGCGGTTGGAGCGTTACGCAGCTACAGGCATCGGAACACTGCGGCATCGCCCGTAGGCACACGTTCGTTCCACCATGTGACCAGCGTCACTGTAATTACTTAGGTTGCGAAATCGTTCCAGTCAAGAAAAAGCACGCAAGCCACCATGTCGCGTGGAAATGGGAATAGGGTGGCCGCCATGTCGCGCGCACGGCGACGAGACTTCCAAACGCCGTCTGAGCCCCGTGCATTCGGCAAAACTACGGAATATGACGTATATTATGCAAACTTTCCAACTAGTCTATATCAAGTAAAACGCGCATTATGACGATAACTCCAGTGATATGGCGGTAACCGCGTGTCTTGCGTCGTATACGCAATGCGATTTAATTCGGGCGTTTTCGCAGTTTCGGCAGTACAGCTAATGTACGGGGATTACGATGCCCGAATAAGGATTGTGGCGAACACCGCCATCGTGACCAGACCCTTACTCCTTAAGTGGTGCTCGAAGGAGGCATACTATGAGAAGGCTGTACGGAGTGTCACTCATCGCAGTGGCGCTGCTGGCAATACACGCCAGCACGGCAGATGCCTGCCACACCCGGGCAGCACGCTTCCGCTTCTGCCAGCGGACATGCTGCGCGGTCGATTGTGTGAGTTGCAAGATGCAGTGCCGAACGGTCATGAAGACCGTAAGAGACGTCGTGTACGAGCAACAGCAGTACACTTGCTATCGGACGGTTTACCAGCGGGTTTCGGTTCCGCGGACCGTCACCTGCGTAAAGCACGTGCCGGAAACCCGGTATCGCGAGTGCGCCTATACGGTGTGCAAACCCGTGTGGGAAACGTGTGTGCGAACGGTCAACTACACGGTGTGCAAGCCGGTGTGGGAAACCCGCACCAAAGAAGTATGCTACACGGTGTGCAAGCCCGTTTGGGAAACGCACACGAGGGAAATCCCCTACACCGTGTGCAAGCCGGTTTGGGAAACTCGGACGAAGGAAATCCCCTACACCGTGTGCAAGCCGGTGTACGAGACTCGGACGAAGGAAATC
>CAZASB010000046.1:8900-21990 GCA_964487655.1 uncultured Planctomycetaceae bacterium | reverse complement strand
ACCAAAGAAGCGGCTTGTTTGACCCACCCTACCTATCATGAATAATCCGGGTTAGACGTTCAGTGGGTCTTGGCGTTCACGCCGAACTGCATGGGCGGGGCGCCACGCTGGTGGGCGCCGACGTCGGGGGCGGGGTCCGCGTGCCCGTCGCTGAAGTTGGGCAGCGGCTGCCCAGCGCCGGCGCCGGGACTGGCGGGGGCAAGCTGGAACCGGCCAGTGTTGGTCGCGGGATCGAAGCCGGCGTCGGCGGCGTAGACCGGTTCACCTCGGATGCCATGCTTTTCCTGGTCCGCCGGGACCTGGCCGTTGTAGAGGTCGTAGTCGAAATCGTTATCGACGTTCTCCTTGGCCGCGCTTGCCGAGCGGTTCTCCGGCGAGCGGACGTGAAGGATGTTGTTGCGGGAAACGGTGTGCTTGACAATCCGGTTGCCGCCGAGCCCGCCCGTCGGCAGCCATTGGTCGGCCGCGAACAGCGTATTATGGAAGATGTATTGATGGCCAGTCATCCAGTGTTCGCCGCCGGCGAAGCCCATCTTCAGGAAGTATCCTCCGTGGTGGTCTGGTTGCCACTGGCTTCGAGCGCAGACGTTGCGCCAGATGTACAGCGGCCCGATCGAGGTGGCCGCGTTGCCGATCATCATCATCGATTGCGTGATGTAGTTGCCCCAGACTCGCACGTTCCGGTTGCCGCCCTCTACCTCCAGGCCGTCGTCCCAGCAGTGGCTTACAATGTTGCCGTAGATGTCGGAGTCATGGCTGGGCGACCCACGAAAACCACCGTTGCTGCCACCGCCGATGATGTCGTTGTACATGTGCTCCATGTCGGAGTAGCACTCGTTGTAGCGGATGACGTGGTTACCCTCGGTGTTGAACAGCGAGATGCACTGCGGTCCCATCGTATGGGTTGGATAGCTCGGCTCGTACCATGTGCTGCCGTCAAAGGTTGGGTGATGGAGCTTGCATCGCTGAACGATCAGGCGTTTGAGTGTCTTCGATCGCGAGAAGATGGCCGAGTCCAAGTCGAACCCAAACCCGGTTGTCGGATTGAAATGGCCCCAGTCGGAAACATCGCAGTTTTCAATGACGATGTCGTGTCCGCCTTCGAGGCGGATGGCGCCGATGGGCGACCGTCGCGTATTGTCGGCCGCGCCTGCCCCCTTCAGCGTGAATCCTCGGACAATCACGTACGAGGCGTCGATCGTAATGCACGAGTCGTGCTGGTGTCGCACGTCGATGGCGGCGCCCCGTCCGTCGTAGACTCGCCAGGCGTCCGACGTACCCGATTCAGCAATGGCAAGCGGCGTATCGCGATCGGTCACGTGGACCATTTCGCCGGTGGGAAACTCCTCGGTCCAGGTCGTCGCGGTCAGCCGGGCACTCTGCTGCGTGCCGGCGAGTGTCAGCTCGATTTCGTACGTCGTACCCGGCTCGAGGTGGACGATGCTGCCACGGTAGTCGGCCAGGTCCTCGTCGGTTTCCGGAATGGGATTGTAGCGCATGGGCAGTCCCTCGCTCCACGTTTCGACGTCTTGCCGTCGATAGCGGACAAGCACTTCCTTGTCCTCGGCTCCGCCCTCCGGCGACCAATAGAGTCCCAGGCAGTGAAACGTCGGAATGGCAAGCGAGGCTTTGCACTCGCTCTGGTCGGCGGCCCGCGCGGCGTCGATGGCCGCACCCTGGCCGCAAAGTAGCATCGCTGTCGCGGCGATCAGCAGGGGACATTTGAAGAAATCTGATTTCATGGTCTGTTCTCCCGGACTTCATGAGATTTGCAGGTTCGGTGAATATCGGCTTTCCGATCATTCTCCACGAAACGCACACGGAATGCCATACGGTCGGTTGTGTGATGACACCGCGTGCCGTCCGAGGTACAATCGAGACATCTGAAAACCCTCCCCACGCACCTACCCCAACCCGCCGAGGTGAAGCGATGATGGACTCCAGGACAATTCCGGCATTGTCGATGAGCAGATTGCACGACGCCGGCCGGACAATGAGCCGTCGTCTTGCCGTTGTTCGCCGCCTTGCCTCGGTGTTGATGGCGCTCGCCGGTTCGGTGATGATCTGTTCGGCATCACCCGCTGGAGAGACGGCCGATTGGTGGAATTCGCAATGGCGCATGCGTACGACCGTCAGCCGGCCGACGCCATGCCGCGACGACGCCTCGCGCGTTGCGGAAGTGGCGATTGATTTTCCATTGCTCCTTGAGCAGGCAGGCGTCAAGGGGCAGTTCGACTCCAAATCGTTGCGCGTGGTGTGCCACAATACGCAGGAAGGGCCGCGAGCAGTTCCTTTCTCGCTCCGGACCGAGCCCGATATAACCGGCAAGCGGACGCAATTCGTTCTGGCCTGGACTGTCCGCCCGAATGCCGGGCAGGTGGCGACGTACGACGTCTACTTCGATACGACCGATCGCCGTATCGAACCAGTCGCGGTCGATTCTCAATCTGTGCCGTCGGACAATCTCTTGCGAAACGCCGGTTTCGAGCAGTTGGCCGGAGACATGCCAGCGGCGTGGACCTACTCGCCATCGGGCCTGATTGGCGCCGGCCGCTTCAGGCATACCTCGGGCGATCGTTCGCTGAAGATCGTGGTCGATGGCGATACGCCGAGCGACGTGGGTCGCGAGGTGACCGTCTCGCAGAAGGTTGACGTGCGGGAATTCGCCGGGCAGGACATGCTCTTTGCGTGCGACTTGCAGGCGGAGCGGGCCGTTTACGGGGCGCCGGTCTGCATTGAGCTGGAACAGTATCGCGCGGACGGCACGAGGATTCTGGAATATGCTATCGAGCCGCGATGGCTCACCCTGGAATTGGCTGAAGGCCAGTTCGTCGAACTTTCCCAACGAGGACGGTTCAGCCATGAGGCGGCGACCGTCGACGTTCGCATTCGCTTCCGATGCTCGGTACGAGATGCCGACACCTCGCGAACGGTCGACGGGCCCGAGTCGTGGTTTACCGTATGGCTCGATCAGACTGTGCTGCGTCCCGGCGAGCGCTGGCCATGGCCGGCGGCGACCGGAGCTGGGTTCGTCGAGGGGGCGATGGAAGACGCGCCAGTCAATCGCGCGCTGGAATGTACCGGTCTCCGGCGAGTAGCCTTCAACGGCGCTTCGGAAGGTACACTGACCGCCGGCCAATTCAATCCAGACGACCGGTCGGTCCATTGGGGTCTACAAGCGGGCACCCTGGAGTTCTGGTGCCGTCCGGCCTGGAAAGCAGACGACGGTCGGGAGCACGTCTTCTTCAAGGGCGTTGCCTATGGACACCGGCTGCAATCGGAACTGCGCAAACTCGACGCCCGCGGCGACAACCAATTGGAGTTCACCCTTGCCGACGCCGGCGGAACGCGGCGAATCGTCCGAGGAAAGGCTGACCTGGAGGCCGGCCGGTGGCATCACATGGCAGTCACCTGGGATTTTCCCGCCGCGAGGCTTGCCCTGTTTGTCGACGGCCAGCCGATTGCCACGCGGGGACCGGAGCAGCAGCCGTGGCCGAGCAGCCTCGTGTCTGACGACAACGTGGAGCACGCCGGAATGGGCATTAGCGAGAAGGATCGTCGCAGCCTGCCCATGCAGGCATTCATTGGAGGCGACGAGCAGTGTGGCGAGGAACGTTCCGCCGACGCGGCCCTCGACGAGTTGCGCATCTCCAGCGTGACGCGGTATTCGGAGGCGTTTGCGCCGCGGCGCACTGAGTTCGAGATGGACGAGCATACGCGGGCACTGTTCCATTTTGAAAATGCGCCGCACGGTGTCCATGATTCCGACGACCGGTTCGTCCGCGGCCACTTGGCGTGCGAATTGCCCCCGCAGGCAGAGGCCGTGCCGCTGGAGACTCTCGCCAACGGCAAGATCGACTGCCGCATGGTGGTCGTCCGGCCCTACGCGGCCGAGGAACAGTTCGAGTCGAACCGGGCGGAAAGCCGTTTGACGGCGACGCGGCCATTCGTCCCGTTACCCGACCCGCGCCGTGTCGAATATCGCGAGCGGCAGGTCGAACGCGTGGTGGCCGAGCCGGGCGACGAGTTGATGATCGAAGTCGGCGGCGACTTCGCGCCCCTGATGGAATCGGTCACGTTTGAACATGCCGACGCGGTGGCGGCCAAGACCACGCTACTTCCCCGCTGGCGAGCCAATGAGAACGTGGTTCCGTTCAGCGTCGAGACGATTGCCGCCACGCTCGCGCCCGGCGTTGAAGATAATACGGAGAAGGCATTCGAGATATTCCGCTATGCCGTCGCCGTTACGAACTACTACGACGCCCATTACTGCGAGACGCTACCCACGCGCCATCGCGATCGGGTTTCCTACTCGCTCATCAAGGCGCTGAACATCTATCCATTCGACCAGTGCGGGCCGCTCAACTACACGCTCCGCAAACTCTTCCTGGCCGGCGGCATCTCGTCGAACGATGCGTCCGGCACGCATCACCAGTTTCAGCAGGCGTTTTATGACGGCGACTACCGCCTGTTCGACCTTTCGCCGCGCATCTACTGGCTCGAACGCGACAACGCGACGGTGGCCAGCCGTCGCGACTTCGAAGAGGACCTCTACCTGAAACTCCGGCAGGGAAGCGGCGTAACATCGGCCCTTCGGGGAAGGGTCGGCCGAGCGCAGTTCGGCGGGGCGGAACGGCCACACGACATGGACTTCTCGCTCCGGCCCGGAGAGAGCGCGAGCGTTTGCTGGCACAACGAGGGGCGGTGGTTCGAACTGGCCGGAAAACGCGAGCCGATCCCGCTTGCGAAAATTCCGCCCTATTTCGGAAACGGTGCCCTGGTGTTCGAGCCGACCGGGACCGACGATGCCCTTCTGCTCGACAATCTAAAAGTGGACCGGTCGGGCGACGGACCTGCCGTACTTCAGCCGATCGATTCGGCCAGGGCGGCGTCGCTTGTCTATCACGCCGCGTGTCCATATATCTTCTCCGACGCAATGGTGGAAGGCACGTATCGCGCGCAGAAGATCGGTGGTATCCGCGCATCGCTTTCCTTCGACGAGGGAAAGACCTGGACCGAGGTCTGGCGTAACGATGAGTCCGAAGGCCCCGTTGGCCTGAACCTACGCAATCAAGTGAGCGCCCGATACGCGTACTGGCTGAAGCTTGACTTTACGCCCGCAGCCGAGGCGACGGTGGTCGGATTCAAAGTGCGATCGACTTTCGTGGTATCGCCTCTTTCCTTGCCGGGTAAGCTTGCGTTGGGCAAGAACCGGGTCCGATTTGTCGGCGGTCCGGTCACCTCACCGGTCCGGACGGTCTGCCGTTGGGTCGAACGATATCGGACCGAGAGTCGTATCTCGCTCAACTCGACCGGTTACTACATCAATGGCGACGAGGCCCGGCGGGACGTCTTCGTGGTCGCGCCCGGTAAAGGCTTTCCCGTGCATGTAACGCTGGGAAATCTCGGCGGCAAGACTGAAGTATCGCTGGAAAATCTTCCGGTAGGGTGGTCGGCTTCGCCGCCGGCGCGCGCGGTCGACGCAAACGGTTCCGACGGGCCCACGACCGTGGAGTTCCTGGTGCAAACGGGCACGGCCAGCGAGGGAACCATCTACGCATTCCACGTGGTCTCGCGGCAAGGCGACCAGATGCGTCGCATTCCAGTCCAGGTTCTGGTGGCCGAGGCCCCGTTGGCCGCGGAAGCGGAGCAGGCGGCAGAACTGGCCGGCAACGTGAAACAACTGGAAGACGCGGAACTGAGCGGCGCTGGCGGCGTGCGGTTCGAGGGGGAAGGGGAGCTGGCATTCCAGATTGACGTGCCGCGTCCAGGTCGCCATGCCCTATGGTTCCGCGCAAGGTGGAACCCAGACGCCGACCTCGCCATGCGGCTGGGCCTTAACGGCGAGGCAGCCCGCAAGTTCAGCCCAACGTCGATGATCGGCTTTACGGACTGGACCAACCCGCGGCAAGCTCACACCAAGATGTTTGCCCACTTCGGCGAGCAGTACGGCCACTGGTCCTGGTACCGATTGCCCGACATCGAGCTTGCCGCCGGCCGGCAGACGTTGACGGTGGGCGCGAGTCATGGCACCTGCCTCGACGCATTGCTTTTGCTTCCGCAAACCGATGCCATGGACCGCGCCGCCATGAACTTGCTGCAAAACTGGAACTACGCCCCGTGGGCCAATCCATATTAGCGTGCCGCACTCCAAAAATGTTCCTACCCACGGCTGAGCCGGGTGGCGGCGATCCAAAGGACGACCATGACGAGACCAACCAGAGCCAGGGCGATGATGCCGTGGTGGATCAGGACGAGCCGAAGCTGCCGCAGCGTGCGGCCGATGGCCTCGTCGTGCGCCTCCTGCACGATCACGATCCAGCCGGTGTCGGTCATGCGCATTTGGACGGGTGCCATGTGGGCGAGCCATGGACGGTCCAAGACAGCGCCTTCGGGAGCGGCGGCCAACGGGTCGTGATAATTGCGCTGCCGGGCCGGTGTGTCGGGAAGCCGATCCGGAGTGAGGCGGTAGTCCTTAAGCTGTTCGGGAAGGATCCCCTGCTCGGAAATGAGTTGGTTAAACAGCGGATGCTGGATGATCAGGCCCTTCTGTGGCCCGTCTCGCCAGTCGACCAGCACGGCGAACTGACTCGTACTGCCTCCCAACTCGACGAACCGGCCCAACTCCACCGTCAGGGCCACGACGCCGAGAAAATTCTCCCGCTCCGAATCGGCGAAGATGGGCGCTGAAACGGCAACGATCCAGTGGTTCGTCGCCTGCGATCGGAATATGGCCGAAATGGTGGTCTCGGCCAGCCATTCGTCCGAGCTGGGCCGCCAGGATGGCTCGCGATCCATCAGACCGCCGTGGAAGAAACTCCGCCATGCGTAGTTCTTGCCCACGGTTGTGGGCGACGGTAATCGCACGGTCGACAGTCCACGGGTATCACACAGGAACCAGCTCGCCACGTCGTCGGGCGCGTCGACGTAGGCGGGAATGGCCGCGGCCAGGGTCGCCGCAAGCGTCTGCCGGGCCGAATGGTTGCGGAACTGCTCTCGCAACGGCTCCGCCTCGGCTTCGGGAAGATCAACGTCACTCAAGCGGTTCATCAGGTCGCTGGCGACGGGCTCCGCGTATAAATCAGCCAACGCCTGCTTCACTTCGGGGGTGTTGGCTACCCGGTTGACCGCGCCCCAGCGACGCTGCAGTTCCTCGGACGCGGTACGGGCGACGTACTGCGCGGCGAACCGGTTACTCTCGATCGCGCGGTCGGTCAGGGCCGTGTCGGATTGCCGCAGGGCCGTGGTGAAGCCTTGCCAGAAGAACAGCGATACGACCAGCAGCAGCAGTGCCGGACCAACCGTGCCAAGCAGCACGAGTGGACGTTGCGCGCGGCGGCGATCTCGTGCGTCAAGCGCGTCTAGCACGGCCTGCACGGTGGGGAACCGGTCCTCCGGATCTGGGGCCAGGCACCGATCGACGATGGTCGCCAGTTCTGCGTCGACGCCATTGACGCGACGATGGCCCACCGGCAACGGCGACTCCTGGATCGTCTTCCGATATCGCGACAGACGCTGCGTGAGATTCACCGCGTCGTCGATCGTCTGGGCAGCTTCGTCGGTCCGGTGCGGCGGCGTGCCGGTGAACATGCAGTAGAGCAGCGAACCGAGGGCGTAGATATCCCATCGGGCATCGGGCATTGCCTCCAGATCCGCCTGCTCCGGAGCCATGTAGAACAGAGTTCCAAGAGCCGGCGTTTGCTCCGTCGACAGACGCGACTGCCCGAAGTCGGCCAGACGCGGCTTGCCGTCCTGGTCCAAGAGGATGTTGGCCGGCTTCAGGTCGCAGTGGAGCACGCCCTTAGCATGCGCGTGGACTAGGCCGATGGCCACGTCGCGGACCATGGCCACGGCCTCGGCTGCTGGCAATGGACCTTCTTGCAGCCGCTCGGCCAACGACCCGCGTTCGACGTATTCCATCACATAGTACGGCGGTTCCGCATCCCAGCCGACGGCCAGAAGCTGGACCACGTACCGGTCAGCGAACAGGAACGAGAGCTTCTCGACCTCGCGACTGAGCAACGACCAGTCGAGCCCCCCTCTGTGGGCATAGAACTTGATCGCCACTTGCCGACCCGTATTTCGTTCGACCGCCAGCCAGACCTCGCCATAGGCCCCACCGCCCAGCAGTCGCTCCGTTTCATAGCCGGGTACCTGGATCGGCGGCTGCGTCCGATGGAGGCTCCTTTCCCGGGCCTGTTCCCGTTCGCTATCTCGCTGCAGTTCGGTAGGATCGGTGCTCATACGTTTCAGTATAACCGTCCGGCTCGCCGCATGTTACGTGGGCTGGGCTTCCGACTTATCATTTTTTCCGCAAGCAAAGCCTCTAGGTTACACGATGAGCTTGTACTCCACGCCAAACTCGGCGGCTGCCCACGCAAGGCCCTTATCCCGGATTATTCATCTACGTAGGGTGGGTCAAGGTCGCGTAGATCGTTGGTGGGCCCGCACAAGCCGCAACCGAGCTGATTTATGGCCGCCCGCCTGGGAAGACGCCGACAATAGCGACCGATGACCCACCAAAGAAGCGGCCTGTTTGACCCACCCTACCTATCATGAATAATCCGGGCTAGTGCCGACATACGTCTCCGCAGGTCACCACTTAGGGTGGTTCCGCAAGGTTGCCATTGACCCATGGGCCGCTTCTACTACAATGCCGCCCGGCGATTTTCTGTAACCGTTTCGTAGGGTGGGGCGTGCCTGCCAATCGAATAGGGGCTTCCCAAGAATATCCAGCATGACGAACCCGAACCAGGAAGAACTGACCGGCGGCGCCGCATTGGAAGCCGCACGACGCGAGAAACTGCGTAAACTAGAAGATATGGGCATCGATCCCTGGGGGGGCCGGTTTGACAATCACCTTCCCATCGGCGACGTCCGCGCACGCGAGAATGAGATTGTCACCGAGCCGGTTCCCGAAGGCGAAGCGGACAAGCCGCCGCACGCCCACGGGCCCAAGGTGCGCGTTGCCGGCCGAGTGGTGCTCCAGCGGAAGGCCGGTAAGCTCATCTTCCTCGACATTCAGGACTGGACCGGGCGGATTCAACTGTTCCTCGGCAAGAAGCAGGTGGGCGAGGAGAATTGGGCGGCTGCCCAATGCGTCGATCTGGGCGATCTGGTGGGCATCGACGGCGAACTGAACCGCACGCGGACCGGCGAGCTGACCATCTTCGTGGACCATTTGCACTTCCTCACCAAGGCGTTGGCCTCGCCGCCGGCGAAGCACAAGGGCCTGCAAGACGCGGAGCTGCGCCAGCGGATGCGCTACGTCGACCTGATCCATGGCGAGGGAGTGCTCCAGCGGTTCCTGCGGCGCACGCGCATCGTGCAATCGATCCGGCAGACGCTCGGCAGTGAAGGATTCGTTGAAGTCGAAGGGCCCACGCTGCACTCCATTGCCGGCGGAGCCGCCGCGCGACCGTTCGCTACGCACCACAACGCGCTGGATATCGACCTGTACCTGCGGATCGCCCTAGAACTGCACCTGAAGCGGCTGCTCGTGGGCGGGATAGAGCGAGTGTACGAGTTGGGTCGGGTATACCGAAACGAGGGTATCAGTCCGCGACACAACCCCGAGTTCACGATGCTCGAGGTGTACCAGGCGTACGGCAACTACGAGACGATGATGGAGCTGACCGAGCGGATTATCGCCGGCGCGATCCGCACGACCGGCCAGAGTCTAAAGCTTATGTGGGGCGGCGAACCGATCGACTTCACGCCTCCGTTCGAGCGAGCGACGTACGACGAGCTGCTCGCCCGTCATGCAGGCGTCGATCCGGACGATGCCGAGGCCGTGCGGGCGCTTGCCGTTACGTTGGGATTCGAGGTGCAGGGCAAGCACCCGGACGTGATCAAGAACGAGATTTTCGAGGAGAAGGTCGAGGACCAGCTCATCGGCCCGGTGTTCGTAACCGATTACCCGGCGAGCATCTGCCCGTTGACGAAGCGCAAGGTCGGTCGGCCTGAAATCGCCGAGCGGTTCGAGCTGTTCATTCACGGCATGGAAGTGGCGAACGCCTATACCGAGTTGAACGACCCCGACTTGCAGGAGAAGCTGTTCAGTCAGCAGCTTGCCGGCTTGAGCGAGGAAGATTCGATGGCGCGGATGGACCGCGACTTTGTTCGCGCGTTGCGGCACGGGATGCCGCCGGCAGGCGGGTTGGGCATCGGCATCGACCGGTTGGTCATGCTCTTGACCGACTCGCAAACCATTCGCGAAGTGATTCTTTTCCCGCTGCTGCGGCCGGAGGCCGAGTAGTACCCCCTGAATCTGGATATCCATGTACAAGCTGTTGCTTTCCTGGCGTTATCTTCGCACGCGATGGATCGCGTTGGCGTCGATCATCAGCGTCATGCTGGGCGTGGCCACGATGATTGTGGTCAACAGCGTGATGGCCGGCTTCACGCACGAGATGCAAAGCCGCATCCACGGTATTCTTTCGGACTTGGTGGTCACCGCGCGCAGCCTGGAGGGCGTGCCGGATGCCGAGTGGCACATGGACCAGCTCCGCGAGGTCGCCGGTGACTCGATTGAAAGTATGACGCCCACGGTCGTCGTGCCGGCCATGCTCAGCTTCCAGTACGACAACAACTGGATCACGCGGCAGGTGCAGTTGATTGGCATCGACGAGACGACGCAAGGCAAGGTGAGCGACTTCTGCGAGTATCTCCAGCACCCGGAAAATCGGCGGGAGATGAGTTTCAATCTGCGCGAGGACGGCTACGACACGGGCGGGTTCAGCGATAGCCTGGGCACGCCAAGCCGTCCGCAAATGGCCGACGCCGGCTGGCAACATCGGCGGCGCATGGCCAGCTTGTGGAAGTTCGAGCGTCGCATATCGGGCAAGGTAGGCGACCGGCCGGACATGGAGCCGGCTGTGGAGCCGACACGAGGCGTTTCGGGCGCGGAGTCGCCGGTGCTTCACAATTTCGGCGCGGAGTCGCCGCCGCTCGACGTATCCTCGCGTTTCGCCCGTCTCGGCGACTCTGAGGATGACCTGGACGCCCACCGACCGTCCGATGCACGGCCAGCGCCGGTCGATCCCTTTGCAGCCCAACGGCGTTTGGAGCCGGAGAAAGACGCGTTCGATCCGGCGGTTCGGCAGAATGCCGGCGTCGTGTTGGGCATTGCCCTGTCGGCCGTTCGGCTGCCCAACGGCGAGGATGGGCTGCTGTTGCTTCCGGGCGACGACGTCAAGCTCACCTTCCCCACGGCAGGCGCGCCGCCGCAGGCGATTAGCGACACGTTCACCGTGGTCGATTTCTACGAGAGCAAGATGAGCGAATACGATTCCGGATTCGTATTCGTTCCGATCCGCAAGCTCCAGGAGCTGCGCGGCATGATCGATCCGTCGACGGGCATGGGCTACATCAGCGCCATCCAGATCAAGCTGAAACCGGGCGTCAACGGCGATGAAGTGCGCGACCGGCTGCGCGCCACGTTCGACCCACATCTGTACAGTGTGGAAACCTGGCGCGATCGGCAGGGCGCGTTGCTGGCCGCCGTGGCCATGGAAACGGCCATCTTGAATATCTTGCTGTTCCTGATTATCGCCGTGGCTGGGTTCGGAATCCTGGCCATCTTTCTGATGATTGTGATTGAAAAGACCCGCGATATCGGTATCTTGAAGTCGTTGGGAGCATCGGCCTCCGGGGTGATGGGCATCTTCCTGGCGTACGGGTTATCGCTGGGCGTGGTGGGCTCGGGCGTGGGCACGGTGCTCGGCCTGCTGTTTGTGAAGTACATCAACGAGATCGCCGACTTGCTGGGAGTGATTACCGGGCATCCCGTGTTCGATCCGTCGGTCTATTATTTCTTTCGCATACCATCGACCGTCGATCCATGGACCGTGTCGTGGATCGTGGCCGGGGCACTTGCTATTGCCGTGCTGGCAAGCGTGCTGCCGGCGATGCGTGCCGCGATGTTGCATCCCGTGGAGGCGTTGCGCCATGAATGACGATCTTCGGCAAATGCTCCAGGGCGAGAAGGCGCCGAAGCGCGCGGTGGTAAACCCGCGACTGCGCACGGTGCCGCGGGTGCAGGGCGGCCTTCCGCTAGACGGCGGGCCACGGCTGGAACTGGACTCGCTCACGCACCGGCCGGCCGCGACATCCCATGCCAAGCCGGCCAGTACCGGAGGAACCGGCGGCGCGAACGCCGCCGCGGCGAGAAGCATCGGCGCAAAAAGGGGCACGGGTACTCCCGTGAAAGGGACTGTCGGCGGCATGGCAGGGACGGGTGGCCCGCATATCACCCTGGCCCAGCCGCGCGCCAAGACACCCGAGGCGGAACCGGGTCGCCAGGCCGTGGTGATCGAACCGGTCGTCCCGAAAGGACCGCAATTGAAAACCATTGGCCTGACGAAGAGCTACCGCAAGGCGTCCATCGAGATCCCCGTGCTGCGAGGGGTCGACATCGAGGTTCACTCCGGCGAGTTCCTGGCCGTGGTCGGCCAGAGCGGTTCCGGGAAGAGCACCTTGCTGCACCTTCTGTGTACATTGGACGCCCCCGACCGTGGCGAGATTCATTTCGAGGGGCGTCGCATCGACCGGCTGCCGCCTGCCGAGCGCGATCAACTCCGCAACCGCCGCTTCGGCATGGTCTTCCAGTTCTACCATCTTCTACCCGAACTCAATACGCTGGAAAACGTTCTTTCGCCGCTAATGATTCGCCACGGGGTATGGAATTACCTCCGCCATCGGCGAGCCATGCGGGAGCGGGCTTCCGAGTTGCTGGAGATGGTGGGGCTTGGCCACCGGCTCAACCACAAGCCCCGGGAACTGTCCGGAGGCGAGATGCAACGAGCGGCCATTGCCCGGGCGCTCATCGCCCAGCCCGACCTCCTGCTGGCCGACGAACCCACCGGCAACCTGGACCATGCCACCGGAACGGAAATACTCAACTTGCTGCGATCCTTGAACAATCGGCAAGGGCTCACTATAGTAATGGTCACGCACGACCCGGCGATTGCCCGACTGGCCGACCGGACCATCCGGCTGGTAGACGGCTGCATTCATCCGTGAGTCTGGCATGAGACCGTTGCCGCTAATGGCCTACATAAGGCCAGTGTCTACTACATCCGGCGAGGGG
>CAZASB010000046.1:7628-8800 GCA_964487655.1 uncultured Planctomycetaceae bacterium | reverse complement strand
GCCCCCCGTACACCTCCAGCATCCGTAACTCCGCCATGGCACTGAAGATCTACATCAACGGAACCCTTTTCGACAAAGACGACGCGAAGATCAGTGTGTACGATCACGGTCTGCTCTACGGCGACGGAGTTTTCGAGGGCATCCGAAGCTACGGCGGCAAGGCTTTTCGACTCCAAGAGCACCTGGACCGCCTCTGGTATTCGGCCAAGGCCATCTGGCTCGAAGTCCCCATGACCAAGGAGCAGTTGGGACGCGATATCAAACGGATGCTCAAGACCAACGGCATCGAGGACGGCTACATTCGCGTGATCGTCACCCGAGGCTCCGGCACGCTCGGCCTGGATCCGAACCGGTGCAGTGATCCGCAGGTGATCATCATTGCCGACAGCATCTCGCTATACCCAAAGGAGCTGTATGAAAAGGGACTGGCCATTGTCACGGTCAGTACGATGCGGAACCATCCGGCCGCGTTGAGTCCGCGGGTGAAGTCGCTCAATTACCTGAACAACATCCTGGCGAAGATTGAAGGGCTTCAGGCCGGCTGTATCGAGGCGCTCATGCTCAACCACAAGGGTGAAGTGGCCGAGTGTACCGGAGACAACATCTTTCTGGTCCGCAACGGCCGCGTCCTGACGCCGCCGAACGAGGCCGGCATTCTCGAAGGTATTACGCGCGACGCCGTAATGACCCTCGCTCGCGAGGCTAGCTACGAAATGGTCGAATCGCCCCTGACCAAGCACGACGTCTACATTGCCGACGAATGCTTTCTCACCGGCAGCGCGGCCGAGGTCGTGCCCGTGGTGAAGGTCGATAGCCGCACCATCGGCGACGGCATCCCCGGCCCCATCACTCGCGAACTCATGCAGCGATTCCACAAGCTAACGCGAAGCTAACCCGCGCCACTACAGCAAGTACCGAATCACCGCGAAGCCCAGCACCAAGAGCACGAAGAACGCGAGAGTGGCGATTTCGAAGTACTTGTCCAGCAGTGCCTTGACGCTCGGGCCGAACGCATAGATGAAGGCAGCCACGAGCATAAAGCGGGCAAGCCGGCCAATGGTCGAGGCCAGCAGCAGCACCCAGAGCGATACCTCGAACACGCCCGCGGCAATGGTGAATACCTTGAACGGAATCGGTGTGAACGCCGCGCCCAGTAGGGCCAGGAAGGCGTT
>CAZASB010000046.1:0-7528 GCA_964487655.1 uncultured Planctomycetaceae bacterium | reverse complement strand
CTTTCGGCAAACGACAGCAGAAACAAGGCAGGCGTGCCGTACGGCGTTTCCGCCCAGTGCAGCACCCACAGATACAGCCGTTTCACAAGCCCGGGCGGTCGGACGGCAACGTCGGGTGTTACTTCGGATATGGTCATCTTGCCGCGCCTCGTGCCCGGGGAAGTCGATCGCTGCTTTCACTATAGCACGCGCCCATTCGGGTAACAAGATCGGGACGGAACAGCGCCCCTTGGGCATACGCTCCCCGCCGCCGCGTCGTCGAGGCCGCCCGGTTCATGCTCGGCTCATGGGCCCTCGTCGTCGGGGTTGCTTTCGACGGCGGCGTCGTAGGCGTCATGCACTTGCTCCGGGGCGACCGTCAACACGCGATTGCCAACGGCAACGATCGCCCATGCCCCGGCAGGCGCGGTCAGGACAATACTGAGCACGGCGACGGCTAGGATGACCTCGCCGGGGGAAGTGTCCATGCCGGCCGCCTGCATCGCCACCAGCGGGGCCGCGCCAATGACCGCTTGCACGGTTGCCTTGGGCGAGAAGGCAATCACCGCGAAGCACCGCTCCCTCCAATCCAGGTTGCTTTGCGCCAGGCACAAGAGCACTCCCACGGCGCGGGCCAGGAGTCCCAGCCCGATCACGCCTGCACCCGCAAGGCCCGCCTGCCAGGCAACGCCGACATCAACCTGCGCGCCGACCATCGAGAAGAGCACGATTTCCGCGAAGATCCAGAGCTTGGCCAGCTTCGCGGAGATTTCGTGGGCCATGTGCTCTCGCTTCTCCAGGATTACGAATCCGAGAGCCATGGCGGCAACCAGGCCGGCAAAGGGGATCTCGGCCCGCAGGATGTGCTGAAGACGCACCAGCAAGATCGACACGGCCAGAACAGTAAGCATTCGCTTGGTCGCGCGGGGGTTGAACCGGTCGAAGAGCCGGTAGAGGCACATTCCGACAAGAAGGCCGGCAATGCCGCCTAGCAGCAGGGAAAGCGGGATGCCGGCAATCCGCCAGGCGACGTTGGTCCGGCTTCCCAGATAGAGGCCCATGACCACGCCGTGCGCCACGATGACGTAAATGTTGTCCACCGAAGTAGCCGCCATGATCATGGACGGAATGTCCTTCGCGGCGCCCTTGCGATCCTTCATGAACCGGATCATGGCCGGAACAATTACCGCCGGGGAGCACCCTGCCAGCACGGAACCCAGGACGGCCGACTCGAGAAGCGTCATGCCCAACAGCCATTGGCCGGCCGCGACGACCGCCGCTCCTTCGCACGTGGCCGGGATGAACGCCAGCAGCAAGACCCGACCACCCACGCGATGAAGCGTTCGCCGGCTCAGCTCGAATCCAACCCTCAGTAAAATGACAATCAACGCGATCAGCCGCAAATCGGGACTGATCATCAACAGGTTGGGATCGAGATACCCGAGGGCATGAGGTCCGAGCGTGACGCCGACCAGCAACATGCCGATCAGTCCGGGAATCCCGGCGCGTCGAAAGGCCCAGTCGGCAACGAGACTCAAGACGATGATTTCCGCAATACTGACTGCCATGACGGCTCCACGTGCTAACGACCCATCCAGGGCACTACGTCATGCTTTCGGGGCAGACAACGGCCGGCACCAAGCATGGTTCAAGACTGGACAGGAGTCATCAGCCGGGATCGAGTGTCTCGGCGGTTCAGGGCGAACTCCATCGCCAGCGGCCAATATCGGTGATCTGGCCCGTGCGGTCAAGCACCCATCCGTGGTCATTCGGCGAACCGTCACAAGATCTAACGACGCACTGTCGCACATCTCCGTGCTCGCACGGAGCGCCTCAGCCTACCCGCAATTCCCAGGTGCCCCATTTTAGCAACCAGAACGGACACGTCTGTTTTTTTCGTCTTGACACGACATCCCAGTTGACTAAACCGGACGGATGCGATAGAATCCCTTGCGGTTAGGCGAGGAAGAGGGGGGGGGGCGAGCACCCTGTGGTTGAAGCATCCCCGGGCCATTTTGGCACAAGGCGCCTGTCCTCTTTTCTCCTTGCAATGGCGGGGGTTCGGCTGTTTGCCCGCCGACGCCCCTTCGTTTTGTTCTCGTACTTCAGTGCTGTTCGCAATGCATATTCGCCGGTCGGCGGAAGCCGTCATCGTTCACGCGCCGGCGAAAATCAATTTATTTTTCGAGGTGCTGGCCAAACGATCGGATGGATACCATGAGATTGAAACCCTCATGTGTCCGATCAACCTATACGACACCATCACGTTTCGGGAGGACCAAAGCGGGCAGGTTCAACTGAGTTGCAAGCAGGTTTTCGGATCCGTCGGTCGCCGTCGCGTACGGCCCGAGGGCGCCGGAGTAGGCGTGCTGCCCGAAGGACGAGACAACCTTGTCGTCAGGGCGGTTGAACTGGTGCGGCAAACGGCGGGCATCGAACGCGGCGCCGCCGTGCGACTGATCAAGCGGACTCCCATGGCCGCCGGGCTGGGCGGGGGATCCAGCGATGCCGCCGCCGCCCTGTTGGCCGCCAGTGTCGGCTGGGGCTTGAATTTTGGGTCGGACGTTCTCTTCCGGCTGGCTGCCCAGTTGGGGAGCGACGTTCCTTTCTTCCTTGCCGGTTCGGCGGCGATTTGCCGGGGGCGGGGAGAGCGGATTGAGCCGATCGGCCACATGGCCCCGTTGTATTTCGTGGTAGCGAGTCCCGCAGTGGGGCTCTCCACGGCGGCCGTCTATGCGGCGTGCCAGCCGGCGGAAAAGCCGCGGCAAGTCGGCCCGTTTTGCGAGGCGCTTGCACGCGGCAACCTGCGCCAAGTGGGAGGCCTGCTTTGGAACCGATTGCAGCCGACTGCCGCGGCCTTGTGCCCGGCAGTGGAAGAAATGGACCGGACCTTTGCGGCATTGGGGCTGCCGGGGTACGGGATGAGCGGGAGTGGAACGGCGTATTTTGGACTTTGCCGCCGTGCAAGCCATGCTGAGCGCGTGGCGCGGCGTTTGAGGGCAAACGGCGTTTGGAACGTCTTTGCGGTGCGGAGTTGCCGCCAACCGAGCGGCGATAGCGGGTGGCCTGCAATGTAAGGAGAGCAGCCGTGGAAATTACCGAGGTCCGCGTAAAGTTGATGGAGGAACCAGGAGAACGGCTACAGGCCTTTTGCTCCATTACGTTTGACGATGCCTTCGTGGTGCGCGACTTGAAGATCATCGAGGGCGCCAGCGGACCCTTTGTTGCCATGCCGAGTCGAAAGCTTACGAATCACTGCCCGCAGTGTGGATGCAAAAACCACATGCGAGCCGCCTATTGCAACCAGTGTGGAGTGCGTCTTCGAGAGCAGGCCATGCAGAAGGACGACGATGGCCGCGCGAAACTCTATGCCGATATTGCCCACCCGATCAATCCCGCATGCCGCGAGATGATCCAGACCCGGGTGATCGAGGCATTCGAGAAGGAGAAGCTGCAATCGCAGCAGCCGGGCTACGTGTCTACCTACGACGACTTCGACGAGGACGCCGATGCAGCGGCGGTTCGTCCCGCGGGCGTCGAGCCGAAACAGGTCCAAGGGGCGGAGGCCCCGCGAGGGCCGCACCGAATGCCCACCCAGCAACCCCAACGAGGCCAAACGTCCCAGCCCCATCACCGTGGCGAGCCGCGGTTCGGAGCGGGGATTTTCGACTGAGCGTGACCGTTCGCGGTGGGGTGCCCAGTTTTTGCGGCACGGCGTCCTGAAACGTGGTAAGCCGTACTCCGTGGCCCCCAATCGTCTTCCCTTCACATCCGGTGAAAGAACCCATCTCTGCCCGTTCGGTGAACGGTCACGACTGATTGAACGCATGCACCCTGACGAATCCCACTCAGTCCCCACCCGCGACGAACTGGCCGAACGCTACTTCGACCAACTCCCCTACGACCCCTATCCGGTCCAGGAGGAGGGACTCCTCGCTTGGTTCTCCTCCGAGCAGGGCGTACTCGTCTGCGCGCCGACCGGCATGGGAAAGACCGTCATCGCCGAGGCGGCCCTGTTCGAAGCGCTCCATACGGGCAAGAAGGCGTACTACACCACGCCGCTGATCGCGCTGACAGAGCAGAAATACCGCGAGATGCAGGAGAACGCCGTGCGTTGGGGCTTTTCGCCCACCGACATCGGCCTAGTCACTGGCAATCGTCGCGAGAACCCCGATGCCCGCGTGCTCGTTGTCGTGGCCGAAATCCTCTTCAATCGCCTGCTGCACCGCGAGCAATTCGAGTTCGACGACGTGGCCGCCGTGGTCATGGACGAGTTTCATAGCTTCAACGACCGCGAACGGGGCATCGTCTGGGAGTTCACCCTGGGACTGCTGCCTCCGCACGTGCGTCTGCTGCTGCTGTCGGCCACGGTGGGCAACGCCAAGCAGTTTGTCCAATGGCTCCGTATCGCGCACCGGCGCGAGATCGAACTGGTCGAGAGCTTCGAACGGCGCGTACCGTTGACGTTCCAATGGATCGACGATCGGTTGCTGAGCGAGCAGATCGAGCTGATGGCCCGAGGCCCCGAAGACGCCCGCTTTACCCCATCGCTGATTTTCTGCTTTAATCGCGATCTGTGCTGGAACGTGGCCGAGCAGTTGAAAGGCAAGAGCATGCTCGGCGACGGGCAGCAGCAGCGGCTGGCCGAACGGCTGAAACGCCACGATATGTCGCAAGGCGCCGGGCCGAAACTGAAGCAACTCCTGTTGCGCGGCGTTGGCGTCCACCACGCGGGCATATTGGCCAAATATCGCCGCGTTGTGGAAGACCTGTTCCAGCATAAGCTGCTTTCCGTGGCCGTGTGTACCGAAACGCTTTCGGCAGGTATCAACTTGCCGGCCCGGTCGGTCGTGCTTCCCAGCATCATCAAGGGACCGACGGGCAAGAAGGTTGTCGTGGAGGCGAGCACGGCGCACCAGATCTTCGGCCGGGCCGGCCGCCCTCAGTTCGATTCCCGGGGCTTCGTGTTCGTGCTGGCCCACGAAGACGACGTGAAGATCGGCCGGTGGCAGCGGCAGTACGACCAGATTCCCGACGATACGAAAGACCCGAATCTGATCAAGGCCAAGAAGCGGCTGAAGAAGAAGGCGCCGAAGCGCCGGACGACCGAGCAATACTGGTCGGAAGCCCAGTTCGACAAACTTCGCGCCGCGCCGCCGGGCAGCCTGCACAGCACGGGCGCCGTGCCGTGGCGCATGCTGGCCCACATGCTCGAAGCCTCGCCCGAGGTCGATCTGATCCGCCGGCTCGTTTCTCGTCGGCTTATGGAGGGCAAGCGGCTGGAACAGGCGCAGAAACAGCTCGACCGCATGTTGCTCACGCTCTGGCGCGCCGGCTACGTGGAACTCGACCCGGAGCCGCCCAAGCCGCGCGAGCCCGGCGATTCTCCGCCCGCGGTTTCAACATCGTCGCCCGCGCGGGCCGAGCCGGGCCTGTTCGGCATGGCACTGTCAGCGCCGGGCAGTGCCTCGGGATCGGCTGACAAGAGAACATCTTCCGGCAAGCCCGACGCCGCGCGGACGGAGGGCCCATCGGACGGCGAGCCCGAGGCGTACCAGCCGAAACTCGCCCGGCCGACGCCCGAGCTTGGCAAGCTGCTGCTCGTTCGCGGCATGAACCCGCTGTTCGCCGTGTTCCTGGTGAACCAGTTGGGCATTGCCAGCCGGGATGAGCGTATCCAAGTGTTGGAGAGCGTGCTGGACATGCCAGGCACGGTTGCCCGGCTGGTGCGTGTCCCGGGGCACGACGAGCTTCCGCCCGGCCCGCTGGCCGTGACACGGCTTGACGAACAGCTTTTGCGGCTGGGGCTGGTGACCGAAGAGCAGCTTGTCGAGCCGCCCGACGACGAAGACTGGCGGCGGCGCAGTTTCGAGGACGCTCGCCCTCGCGTGCTCCCCTTGGCCGACAAGACTCGCATGTTGTTCGATTACGAGTTCCCCGACGTGCATGACGTGCGTACGACGGCCGTTTGGTCGGCCGGCGAGGTGCTGGAGTTCGGCGGCAACTTCAATAAGTACGTCACCAGCCGGCAGCTTCAGAAGCAGGAAGGCATTGTCTTTCGCCATCTGCTGCGTCTGATTCTGCTCATGCTGGAGCTTCGTCGCCTGAACCCGGCCGACGCGGTGGACGAAGAGTGGCACGTTGATCTGACCGATCTGGCCGACCGGCTCACCGAATGCTGCCGCAACGTCGACCCGAGCAGCACGGAGCATTCGCTCGAACAGGCCCTTCCCGCCGGCGAGCCCGCCTGAGTCGCGCCAGCCACGTTCAACCCGGGAGCGTGAGGCTCCCGCCAAGCCGTTCTGCTAACGGCGCTCGGACTCCGATTGTTCTTCTGATCCGAGAGGAGAGACCACTCCCGTCCTATCCTGCCTCTGCCCACTTGACTTTCCATTTTCCCTCAATTAGCTTGGTGGGAAAAGCGTTTTCCTATCACTCACTCAAAGGAATATCATGGACCAAAGCCTCCCCACCTGCGGTTCGCGCCGATCTTTCTTAAAGACTTCCTCTGCCACCATGCTGGCCGGTACGCTTGCTTCGCCGCTGGGATTTCCCTCCCTGATTCTTGGTGCCGAGGCCGGCGAAAAACTTAGGGTTGGGCTGATCTCCGCGGCAAGCTACGGGTATATGGGGGCGTCTCGAACTCCTGGTTCGTTTCATGGTACGGCCTTTGCCACGACCTGCAACGGATTCGACGAGGCCAAACGCAAGCAGTTCGAGGGAACCTTCGTGGCGGCCCAAAAGCGCATCGAGGGGGTCGAGGTGGTCCGTGTCTGGGATCCGCTGAAGGAGGCGGCCGAGCGGCTCGCCGACGTTTGCGGCATCGCGAAGGTATGCGACAGCGCCGAACAGTGCGCCGAGGACGTGGACGTGGTGCTCATTGTGGACGACGGCTCGGGCGAGCAATGGAAATACGCGCTGGCTCCGTTGCGAAAAGGGGTGCCGACCTTCTGCGACAAGCCGCTGGCCATGACGGCGAAGCAAGCCAAGGAGATCGCTGATCTGGCCCGCCAAACCGGCACTCCGCTGATGTCGTCCAGTTCGCTACGGTTCGTACCCGACATCGTCGCCCTGGCCAAGGAGGCGCCGTCGCTGGGCGACATTCATCTTGCCACCACCGTATGCGGCAACGAACTGGTCTACTACGGCATTCACGCATTGGAGATGGCCTACGCGGTTCTCGGCCGCGGCGCGGTGTCGTGCCTCAATGTGGGCCAGCCGGGCCGCAACGTCGTCCGTGTTCGTTTTGAAAACGGTCGCGATCTGATGCTGATCGTCGGTGAAAGGAAGTGGATGCGGGCCGGTTACCAGATCAACCTCTACGGGACCAACGGCTGGCGCAGCGTGACGCCCCAGCTCGCCGATCTCTACTGGTATCTGCTCGACAAGTTCTTCGACTTGGTCCGAACCAAGAAAGAAAGCGTACCGATCGAGGAGGAAGTGGAAGTCATCGCCGTACTGGAAGCCGGCGAGCGTTCGCTGGCCGAGCAGCGGGAGGTAACGCTGGCGGAAGTGCTGCAAGACCACCCGTAAAGAATAATGGCGTCGC
>CAZASB010000045.1:2169-22398 GCA_964487655.1 uncultured Planctomycetaceae bacterium | reverse complement strand
CGGGGCCGACCATGCGGAGAGCAGGAGAGGGAGTGGCATGCCCGGTGATAGTCCATCTGAACCAGACGCTCTTCGCGGCAGAGCAATCGGACTTTTTCGTTATCTAAATGCCCTGGCAGAACTGCGAGCAAGGACCGTCCGCGACGTGTCGGCGTACGATGCCTTCTTCTGGCTGAGCGAATTGCCGTGCGAAAAAGAGTGCTATACGCCTGCTTGGGATGGCGAGGAGAACACGGACGAAGAGAACTGGGTGCGGATCGATAAGCCTGCGAAACCGGCCCGGCCCCAACCGCCCGTCGAATGCGAACACTGGTTTCACTTTGCGAGTCTGGACGATGTTTCGGCCGAGCCGAAGCTGCATGATGAGATAGCCGATCCCGGCTGGATTCCGCCGCCCGACGACCAGGACGGAGATGGTCCCAACACGTTGCCGCCCACGCTGCAACTCAGCGACCATCCGCATGTGATTACCATATGGAACACATACCTTCAAGCCAAATGGTATCCTTGGCGAGTGGAGTGTCAGCGATGGGAGCACGTACAAAAGGCGTACCGAAAACTCTTTGCGATCTACCAGGAACAGCAACGACGCGGCGAGCAATACGAACTGCTCATTGGCGTTGGCGTGTTGGTTTGGACGACTTCCAGTGGCCACAAGGTTCGCCGGCCGATCGTTACGGCGCGCGTGACGATTGACCTCGAGCGCGAATCGGGCTGTATCAAGATTGCCCCTGCGGTTGACGGTGCGAGTTTCACAGTCGAGCAGGAGATGCTGGAGATCAATGACCGGCCGCCGATCCAGGATCAACGGCAAATTGAGGATGACGTCTCCAGCCTTGAATCGCTCTGGAATCGAGCAGTGATTACGCCCATTCTGAAAGGCTGGCTCAACTCACTGCCGTCTGCGGCTGACGCCGAGTACCGTGATATACTGAACTGCCCGGATGGTGCGACCCGAACGCCACAAATGGCATTCGCTCCTGTCTTGATCCTGCGTAAACGCGGTGCGCAGACGATGCGAGACTTTCTCAAGCAGGTTGTGAAGGGGTTGAGCGAGGGGAAACCGATCCCTCGCGGCGTGCTCGCTCTGTGCAGCGAGGTCGAGGACTCCGATGGACGGTATCGTGTCGGGTCCGAAGGCACTTGCCCGCCCGAGGAAATACTGTTTCCCCTCCCAACGAATGATGAGCAGCTTGCGATTGTCCGACGGCTTTGCGGTCGTTCGGGAGTTCTAGTTCAGGGACCGCCAGGTACGGGTAAGAGCCACACGATCGTGAATCTTGTCAGTCATCTATTGGCCTGCGGTAAGCGAGTTCTGGTAACTAGTCAGACCCCCAGAGCATTGAAAGTCCTCCGTGAGAAGATCCCCGAGGCAATTCTTCCGCTGACCGTTAGCTTGTTGGGTGAGGATGCCGAGTCGCGGCAGAACCTCGAGCATTCTGTACAGGGCATTCTCCGGCATATTGGCCGCACGAATCCGGATGAAAGCCAGAGGCAAATTGAAAAGCAAGTCCGAGAACGGCATACATTGCAGGGCCGGCTGGCCGACTTGCGCAGACGGCTTCGCGAGGTTCGCGAGGCCGAGACTACCGTTCACGTAGTTCCCGGAACGTCCTATCAGGGCACCGCCCAAGCTATTGCGGAGTCCGTATCGCATGATCGCGAACGGCTTTGTTGGCTCACGGATGAAGTCGCCGAGGACATGGAGCCGCCGATAACCGACGATGAGTTCCGGGAACTGACTTCCCTCTGGGGAAGTTGCCAATATGGGTTGTTGGCTTACACCTTTCCCTCGCTTGATGCCTTACCAACAAGCGACGACTTGGCAAACGCAGACGCCGCATGTTCGCGGGCCACGAGGGCTGTGGCCCAAATCAGCCGGACGACAGACGTTACCATTGCGCAAGCACTTCTCGGTCTTGGACGGGAAACCCTTCTGCAACTATGCAAGATGGCGCAACGGTTTATCCAGCTTTCCGAGTGGCTTGCCGCGAGGACGGAACCATGGATTGATCGAGTACGGCAAGAAGTCTGTGAGGGCCGTGCTTTGACGTGGACTTCGCTGGAAAGTGCTACCAGCAATACCTTGAAATCTCTCGCTGCCTCTGCCGACAAATGGGGGGATGCAGAGCTAACGGCGCCCACTCGCATTTCACGCACGCAGGTATTGGCCGATGCGACCGATCTTTTGTCCCACCTGGAATCCGCTGGCACGTTGGGGTTTTGGATATTCCGTGCACCTGTCGTCAAACGATGCAGATATTTGTGGGAGGATAGCCGTTTTGGAGGTAGGCTTTGCGATTCGCCAGCAGTGCTCAAATCACTTCTGATACACCTGCGAGGGCAAGTGGCCTTGGATCGGGTGTGGCGCGAGTGGAGCGTTATCGCGGAGGCACCAAACGGAACCGTGCGTCATCGGATTGCCTGTTTGGAACAGCATCGGGATGTCTTGCAGGCCGTGCTCCAACTCGGTAGTCACGTGTTTGCTGCTCAGAAGGTCGTTGGTTACCAGAAGCCCGCAGACAATCACGAAGCCGCCATTAGTTCGGACTGGGGACATAGCCTGTTGCGCAACGCGAGACTTGCTATTGCGCTCCTGGATGTCAGAGATGCCCAAGCTGCCCTTGCCTACATTAGGGCCACGGTCTCAGAAGCATCCCGCACGCGGAATCCGCATCCAATCGTAAGTCAACTGGTCGATTCAGTCGCAAAGGGCGACGTAGTCCGCTATCAAGAGCAGTTGACAAGCCTTTCGGAGTTGCAGCGTGAACGGGCGCTAGCAGAGCGATGCTTATCGTTGGACAAGAAGCTCCGTGCATTCGCACCGGAGTTGGCCGACAGGATGAAAGTTCCTGAAACTCGGGCAGCCTTAGCCGAGCATCTTGACTCCTTCACAAAGGCTTGGAGGTGGCGGCGTGCAGAAGCTTGGCTGGAACGATTTGCCAAGGAGCATTCGACCGACATTGCGGACGAGTTGCACCAAACGAAAGGCCGGCTTCACAAGGCCACTCAAACGCTAGTAGCCTTGAAGGCATGGCAATCGTGCATGGGCAACCTGTCCAGCAATCCAGCGCAACAGGGGGCGTTGACCGCTTGGCAGCAAATGGTCAAAAAGATCGGGAAAGGGAAAGGGAAGTATGCAGAAACGTACCGCCGAGACGCGCGCAAGTATATGCAACAGTGTCGCAACGCCATTCCTGCGTGGATCATGCCACTTTACCGGGTTGCTGAGCAGGTTGAAGCCGAGCCGGAGGTGTTTGATGTAGTGATCGTTGACGAAGCCAGCCAAACCGGACCGGAGGGCCTGATCCTACAGTATCTCGCCAAGCAGTGCGTGATTGTGGGGGACGACAAGCAGATTTCGCCCGAAGGCGCGTTTGTGGAACGCAGTCAGACTAGAACGCTTATGGAGCAGCATCTGAGCGGTATTCCGTTTTCGGAAACATTGGATCCCTTGACAAGCCTCTTTGATCAGGCTGCCGTTCGCTATGGCAATCGAATCGCGTTACGCGAGCACTTTCGATGCATGCCGGAGATTATCCGCTTCTCAAATGAACTCTGCTACACCGACACCCCTCTTATCCCACTTCGGCAGTACCCGCCGTCACGGCTACCTGCAATTCAGGTTCGCTACGTGACCGACGGCTACCGCGAAGGCACATCGCAGCAGGTCATCAATCGGCCGGAAGCTGCGGCCGTCGCCAAGGCAGTAATCGACTGCTTGGGAGATACTCACTATCAAGGCAAGTCGTTCGGGGTCATCTGCCTGCAAGGGCATGCACAGTCGCAACTGATCGAGAACATGGTTTTGGATAAGGTTGGCCCGCACCCGTTCAAAGACGAGACAACGCGACTGCTATGCGGCGACCCGTACAGCTTTCAGGGCGACGAGCGTGACATTGTATTTCTTAGCATGGTTGCATCGGCTGAAGGTGAAGCACGCTCTGCACCATTGACACGAGAAACGTTCAGACAGCGATTCAACGTTGCGGCCTCGCGGCCCCGCGATCAGGTATGGTTGTTCCATAGTATACGCGAAGGCGACCTACACCCGGAGTGCATGCGCCGACGGTTGCTTCATTTCTATTACAATCCTGATGCCACCACGGTGAACGCGGATGGCCGGGATTACGAGAGTGGTTTCGAGCGGGATGTAGCGGAAGCGTTGATTCGGACCGGCTTTCATGTGATTCCTCAATACGAGGTTGCCGGGAAGCGAATCGACTTGGTTGTTCAGGATAAGGAGCGACGCATTGCCGTGGAGTGCGATGGCGATGCATGGCACGGTCCGGATCGCTACGATGCCGACATGGCCCGCCAACGTATGCTAGAGCGTTGCGGCTGGAAATTCCTTCGTATCCGCGGCAGCTTGTTCTACGCGAACCGAGCGCGCGCGATTGGCGAACTAGTCAACGCCATCCGCGCTCACGGAATCCAATCTCATGTGATGGCGGAGCAGGACGCCGGTCCGCGCGACTGGGTTCAGGAGGTTTCCGGTAACGATTGCATGGAGGCTCTCGGTACACATGCGGTCGACGTGGCGGACGAGAACATCGTCCAAGGGGAGTTCTTCCGAGACGAGCAGGCGGATGATCCGGAAAAGATAGTTGCGGGCACGGTTTCCACTCAACCACCGTTTACTGACGACGATTGTGGCGCGATCGTGGCCTGCCTGAAGAATACGAAGAAGCCTCTCAAGGTTGCGCAGCTTGCTTGGCGAACGAAGATTCCGACAGACAACCTGGAACGATTCCTTTCCACGCTCATTGAACTTGGCTGGATTGTCCGCACGGGTTCCAACTGCGACGGGCGCTACAAGCTGGTTGCTGTGGATCTCGAAATTGAGCCAGAAGTGGGAATCGCGATTCCCACTGCGTCGAAGAACGCGCATGTCGAATCTATTACGCAAGCGATTCCCCCAGCGGCAGTTACACCGGGGGCCGATACCTTGCCTGAGCAACCACAACCGCCGCAATTGCCTGGGGCAAGAAAGGAAGCGCAAGTACCAACAATTGCCCCTAACAACTCTGCGCACCGTGCGACGGAGAGCGTCCAACTCTCGGGAGCAGCATCGAAACCACCTGGGCTGGTCGTCACAGCAGTGGAGAGAGCGGCGATTAAAGAAGCGATGGAAGAGGCTGGTCGACCGCTCGTCATGTGGCTGCTTGCCCAGCGTTCGGGAATCACGGAATGGAGAATGGAGAAGATCCTTCCGGTGCTTGTCGATGAAGGATTCGTCAGACGCATTGCCTCGGCGGATGCTGATCGGTATTCCCAACCATAACGGCGAGCTAATGATGGAGAGCCAAAGAAAGGAATCAAACACATGACATGTTTCATGGATGTATTCCCAACCAGGCAAGATGTACTGGATCTTCCCGCAGACGAGTTAGGTGGGCAACTCCTGGTGCACTTTCACTCCCTGGACTTTCATGAGCAGAAGGCAGAGATGCGATTGTCATGCTTTGTCAAAGGCAACACGACATCGAGTGAGTCTGGTTCGTACGACGTCGCAAGGGCCGTGATGGAGGGGTGGTGGTGGCTGGTTCGTGAGGGACTCATCATACTTGTTCCTGACAATGGGAAGCTGTCTGAGCAGTATGCCTTTTCGCGGCTTGGGAAGGCACTCAAGACTCATTCTGACATTCGGGCATATCAGAAGCGAGCTCGTTTTCCGGAAGCATTGATACACCCGATGATTGTCGAAACGGTGTGGCCACTGTACCTTCGCGGCGAATATGACACGGCCGTGTTTCAGGCATTCAAAGAGATCGAAGTCGCGGTGCGAACTGTCGGCAAGTATTCAGAGGAAGACTATGGCAAATCGCTTATGAGGAAGGCTTTCCAGCCATCGGACGTGAAGTCGCCTGGGCCGCTGACTGATTCCAGCGAGATACTGGACGAACAGAAGTCCTTGCAGGAGCTTTTTGCCGGAGCTTACGGGCGATTTAGGAATCCGACAGCGCACCGACACGGTGTGTTGAGCGATCCAGGTGAAGCCTTTGAAATGCTGGTGTTCGCAAGTCATCTGATGCGAGTGGTCGACCGACGACTAAGTGCATCGTGTCCTTCCGGCAGGCGTGTGTGAAGTGTTCTTGTGGGGCTGGTACGCTGAAGGCTGTTCATACGATTCCTTTCGGAGGACGGTAGATGCCCACCAAAGGTGGTCTAGGCAGACTGGAGAAAGTTCGGCGGCAGTTTGAGGACTGGCGTCTGACGCGCGAGCGACGCACGCGGATTCCCGAACCGCTCTGGCGGGGCGGCCGACGAGGCGGCGGCTAGCATCGGGGCGTACCGAACGGCGAAGACGTTGGGAATCAACGTAGGTTCGCTGAAGAAGCTCCTGCACGTACGGGTCTGTGGGAGCCCCGGGTGAGCAATCACCTGGGGCCACCCGGTCCCTAATCCTGTATTATCTGGGACCGGCAAGAATCAAGCCGCGACTGGCACCTGTTTGGGTTATGCCCAGATGGATGCGAATGACAGTTGCCGTGTTTGGGACGGTGGACTCGTAGGCGATGTGCCAGACGTCGCCGGATTCCTGCCAGCCTGAAGCGGCCTGCAAGCCGGTCTCGTCGGCCCAACGATCGTAGAACTCCCGCCACTGATCCGCCTGCGAGGGGCCGGTGAAGACGATCGATACTTCGCCGTCGACCGCCCGGACTTGTAGCAGGCATCGGCATTCGGGCGGAAGGGGCGGCCGCGGCAGGACCGCGCGGTTGATGGTTGAAGAGGCCTCCGGTCGGAACGTATACAAGCTCCAGCTTGTTGGCGACGTGGGAACGGCCATTCCCCAGATTGCCACACTCGATTCGGAGGCCGTGGCTCGCGTTCCCACAACCAACGGAATACCGTCTCGGAGCGAGTAAAGCGATACTCCGCGCGGGCTCCGTCGTTGCGGCTTGGAACCTGCGAGGCGGGCGAGCAGTTCACGTTCGCCGGGGCCGGGCGTGGTCAGGGCCTCGCCCCGCGTTTCTTCCGCGGCGTTCTGGCAGGCGGCTAGCAAGGCGTTGGTCGCGGCGTTGGCATCGCCCTGGAGCGTTTGCCGCACGATCGACCACGGGCGGTCACCGATGGCAATCTCGTGCGCAGCCGAGGGATCGCCAATCGCCGGAACCGCGTCATGTGGCGACTGTATTGCGTCAGCCGCCTCACGCCACCAGTTGAGCACCTGGCGGCCCACGCCAACGCCGGCAACGACAACTACCACGGAGAGCACCACCCGGCTTGTCATCGAGGAAATGCGCTGGGCGAGCGAGGCGAAACTCCGTTGCGGTGGGTTGGGAGCGTTCACGATGACAGTGTTTCGAGGTATTCCTGGAGGACTTCTATCTGCCGCTCAAGCTGGTCGATCTCCGCCTGCATGGCAGTGTTTGCACCCGGCGAGGGCGGCGGCTGGGCGTCGATCAGGGCCTCAAGTTGGTCAATCACGCGCCGATAGAGGCCGATCCATGCCCGGGTCATCCGATCGGGCAGTCCCGGCGTGCGTCCGGTTTCATTTCCCTCGGCGTCGTACTCGACGTGGCCGGCAATGCGTTCGATCAGGTCGTCCACTCGCTCTTGTGCAATCTCGTGATCGAGCGAGCAGAATTGCGAGAGACGCGGATGGAAGTCGGGTGCCCCGGTACCCCAAGCGAAGCGGGTCGAGTAGCCAAGGAACTCGTCGTCGCGGTCGAGCGGGTTGAGGGCTGCCCGGCCTGGATTGTTCAGAATGGCCATGACTGCTTGCACGTACGCTTGCGAATAGCTCGCCGGCGCTTGGGCCAGTTCGTAGAGCACGGGAATACGGCGCTGCCGATTCGACGAGAGACCCATGCGCTGATATTGCCACAGATCGTCGAGCAAGGCATTGCTCGCATGGAGTCGGTAGGCGCCCATCCGGCCGAGCATGGGAAAGCCGCGTTCGATGCGCGCGTTTCCCTCGCGTGGGCCACGCGCCGGGTTGAGTAACGGCTCATTCACGTTTGCCCATGGTGTTAGCGGGCCGCGTGCCACGGGATGATGGACGCGCGCGTCGTCCAGCGTTGCCCAGCGGTCGAGTCCGCTCGTACCGATGGTTGCCGTTTCTGGCCACATGGCTGGCCGCGGATCGCCGCCTGCCGAGCGGGGCCATCGCGTCGACCAGATCGCATGGCGAGAGACCGTGAGCGTGCGAAGCTTCCAGCACGCGGCAACGCCGTAGTTGATCATCAGGGCCATGATCATCAACAAGATGGGCAGCGCCATGATCAGTTCGAGCGTCGATAGCCCGCTGCGCGCGCTCGCGGCCGAATGGCGTCGCGCGCGGCCGACCAGGCCAAAGTGGGAATCGAGCTTGCTGCCAAGGTAAGTCATGGGTCTCGCTCAATGCGTATTGATCTGTCGCAAGTCGTTGCCGGTCAGGCTGCCGAGATTCGGCGTGCGCAGGCCGCGCGCGGCGAAGTCGGCCAGTGGAGGCGCACTGGCGAGGATGCTCGCAATGGCCGGTTGCACGGCCGGCGTCAGTTTCACGCTCCAATGCTGATTCCAAAGGTCCCAGTGCGTCGGCACGCCCTGCCGACCAACCATCCAGCGGCCACCGCCCGTACCGCCACCAGACCCGTCATCGTCACCGGGAATGGACGGCATGTTTGGAAAGTCGCCGGGTATGCCGCCCATTGGAATATCTCCCTGGCCACCCTGCCCGTCTTGCGACACATGACGCCAGACCAACCGCGAACGCGGTACGAACATTTCAACGGCGGCATATGCCTGGGAATCGGCCTCCGCCGGATTGCGAAACAGCCCGGGCAATAGTTCCGGCAGCTTGTTCCAGTACACCACGGCCACGAACGTGAAGTGCTGCTCCAGATGCGCGTTGCAGTCGGCCACGGTGGCATAGTCGGCCGTTTCATTCTGGCGAACCAGCGAGGTCAGGTCTTTGCGAATCACGTGCGGAAGGTTCCGCATGGCGTTCTCGCTGAACAGCCTTTCGAGTTGTCCGCAGGTGAAGCTTCGCCACAGGGCGGCGAACTGGCTCATCTTCCCCTCGCGGTCGAACACGTGCATTGTCTGTGCGTTCCAAGCGTTTAGATACCGGCGTGCAAGCTGATTGCGGTCGTCGCGGGCATCTTCGTATTGTTGGGGATTAACTGCCGCATGGGCCATCGGGTCGACCACCGGCAGCGTCGGGTCGAACAGTTCGGCGGCTCCGACCGGCTGGCCGGTCGTTCGCCACAGACAGGCCAGCATGACACCGCGTCCGCGATCGGGTTGGCCGTGTAGGCGGGCCGTTTCGAGCGCGGCGGCCTGGGCGATTTCGGGAAAGACCGCTACGACTGCCCGCTGGTATTGCGGAATCAACTCGTTGTCGAGAATTTCCTCGAAAAGCGGCAACATGCGTTCGCTGGCGGCCGCGCCCCAGTCGCTGTAGTGGGCCACCAAGTCGCGTTCGAGCGGTACCTTCACTGTAATCGCCTGCCCCAAGGACGCGAACTTCGGGAACGGCGAGCCGGCGAATACCGGGCCGATCTGCTCCCATGCGTCGAGAATGCCCGGGGTGAACTGTTCGGCGTTCCGATCGCGAGCCTCGCGCAGGAAGGCCGTCATGGCGAAGACGTCGCTGAGCAGGTGGTTGGTAAACGCCAGGGTATTCATTCCGCGTGTCAGGACCGCGCCGCCGGAGTAGGATGCCGCGTCGGCCGCGTTCTGCATTCGCACCTTGCCGTCGGCGTGGCGGCCCACGTTCATGACCATGCCCAACAACATGGTGAGGATGATTGCGGCAAAGACCGTCAGCACGCTGATCGTGCCGCGCTGGTCGCAGTGCAATCGAATCAGCTTGACGCCGCCGGTCTTAATACGCCGTATGCACATAAGGAACCACCGATTGTTCGCCTTCATTCGACAACGTAGCCACCGCTGAAAGTCGCGTCGTATGCACGCCGTTTACTGTAGTGATGCGTTCGCTCACAGGATCGGTGCCGCCGGAGCGACGGAGTACGCGGGCCAACATGCGACCAGGGCCGGGCAACAGGGCCAGGTCATGCCGCACGGTCACCGTGATCTGATCGCGCCACCCCAGTTCGTTGAACTGGAACTGCTCCGGGTCCGGCCCGATGTAATAGGGCACAAGTGGCGGTTCCTCGTTGCCGTGGAAGAAACGCACTTCCACCTGCGTGGAGTGCATTGCATAGGCAAGCTTGTTCCGAAGTCTTCTGCCGACAGCCGCATTGCCGTGCAGCCCCGGGGCCAAGGCGTACGCGGCAGCTTCCAGTACCTCGGCCACGCGACCGGCCGATGCCGTGCTAAGCCCCAGGTTGCGTGAGGGACAAATCGGCGTGATCGCCAGTACGGCTGCCCGACGGATCTGCTCGTACTTCAATCCGCCTGGTGCCATCACGTACTCCATGCCGCCCTCCGATGGCCTGTAGTCGGGGCTATCCGGATCCAGCGTCGGCAGACGCTGATCGGGCGCGCCCGGGTTGGTGTAGTACCAGGCGATGCAGTTCTCTCGCTCCGAAGTCGCTAGCCTGGCGGGAATCCAGACCACGGCGCTTCGCACTGCCGCGAATGCCGCATACTGTACCACAATCGTTCCGATCATCAATTGGCTCACCTGCACGATGAGCATGAGCACCATGATGAACACCGGCAGGGCCAGGACGAAGCTCAGGCTTTGGGCGCTGCCGCGCTGGTCGACATGAAGCCTTCGCACCCGGGCCAGATTCACACGACCGCCAGCCCACACCAGAGCGCAGGCGGCCAGCCCTAACCCAATCAGGCAGGCGAACCATGGCAGGCATTCGATGAGAATGGCACGGGTCATGGGACTATGTGGGTATGAGGCTGAACTGTACGATGACCGCCGCCACCAACGCGCACGGCGCCAGAAACAGCGGGGCGCGAAGCTGGGCACGCTCCTCATCGGTGGGCCGGCTGATACGGCCCACTCGCAGCGTTGCCAGCACGTGGCACAACACGCGGCGCATTAGGTCCAGCGGCCCAATTCGCCACAATAGCACGATGATTGCCAGGCATCCGCCGGCGATGAACGTCCACAACATAGTTTCCAATCCACTTTGTGGGCCAACGAACGCACCCACCATGGCCAGCAACTTTACGTCGCCCCCGCCCACGTGGAAGAGGACGAAGCACACGAGCATAATCGTCCCGCAGGCAAGCAACCCGAACGCGCTCTCGGTCAGGGAAATCCAGCCGAGCGGCGTCAGGGTTTCCGGCCGGACCCAGTCGAGCCCGACTGCGGCGCTGCCGGCCGCGTTCAGGCCAAGAGCAGTCGCCATGCCGGGGTACGTGGTGGCGTTGTAAATGCGCCGTCGCGAAACGTCGGTGACCGTGGCCGTTAGCAGTAGAGCCAGCAGTAGGACCGTGGCAACCATCGGCGTTCGGGCTCCATCATTTGTTCGTGGCAGGGAAACGGTTTCCGGAGCAAGCTAGGCCGGCGGCCACTGGCGACTGCCGCCCCCCGCAAGGCCATGCGACAACCGTTTTTCTAGGCGGGCGACACACCGAACACGTCAACTATCGCCCCAAAACTACGGGAAGCTATATCGTGTTGCCGGAGGCATCGCGCCCGCCTTCTTCCAGATCCTCAAGCCCCCGAAGAAAATAGTCGCGAATGCGCGGCCATCCGAACTTGATTAGGAAGATGAGGATCGGAATGGCGATGGCGGCGATAATCAGAATCGTTTCCAGGCTCACTGCCCCGCGATCGTCGTCATGGACCCGTTTGAGTAGTCGTGCAAGCATGATCACTGTTTTACGCTCCTTGAGAAGAACGGCCCCAACGGCTGCCTTCAATTACAGGAACCGTCCAGGAACTCCCCTTTGTATTGTACCCTTTCACGCGATTAAACGCCCGACAATCACCAGACGTAGCCATCTTCTTGGTTGGCCAGCGGCTTCAAACGGCTACATGAACGGCCAGGAAACCAGCAGGCACGTCATATCGTAGACCAAGCGAATCATCTGCGGGCCGACCCACATCAGCAGCGCCACCATCGGCAACACGACAGCCAGGATCAATACATAATCGACCGCCGCCGCGCCTGCCCGGCACCCTAAATGCAACCTCGTCCGGTTATTCACCCTCATACGGTCATTCTCGCACGGACCGACCATTCACACAAGGGGAAACGATCGGATTGCGGAAGCTGCCACCGCCACAAGGGGGTGTTCGTTTGTTTGCATGTTCTATATTCTATTCCCGTTGCGAGACACGAATTATTGCATTATGCTCCCGAATACGAGCCGATACAACTGGCCGAAAGGGGGCAATCGACAGGTCTGCTCCGGTCGAACGGACGGCGCGCGGCGCGTTTCAGCCCATTGGCGGGAGCAAACCTGCGTTTTCGTTGCAAGGGCGCAGCCTTCCCCCTTGTTTCTGGCCAGACTAGCGTCCTGTTGCGGGGGAGCACGCCCCCTGTCAGCCTACTTCACCACCTTGTATAATGTGGGATTGTAGGTGGAGTACCAGGACATTTTCCACAAGCCCCCAAGTATGAAGCATATCCGGAATTTTTGCATTATTGCCCATATAGATCATGGCAAATCGACTCTTGCCGACCGACTGATTCAGGTTTGTGGCGGCGTTTCACAACGGGAGTTTCGCAACCAGTTACTCGACGCGATGGAAATCGAGCGGGAGCGGGGCATCACCATCAAGAGCAACTCGATTACGCTCACCTACCACGCCCCGGACGGTGAAACCTATCTACTGAACCTCATCGACACGCCCGGCCACGTCGATTTCTCGCATGAGGTTCGACGATCCTTGATGGCATGTGATGGCGCGCTGATGGTGGTCGACGCGTCCCAGGGAGTCGAGGCGCAGACTGTGGCCAACCTGTACCTGGCACTCGATCATAACCTGACGCTTCTGCCGATAATCAACAAGATCGACCTCCCGGCCGCCGACGTGGAACGCGTGCGTGAAGAGATCGATGCCGATCTGGGACTTGATCCATTCGATGCGATTCCCATTTCCGCGAAGACAGGCGTGGGGATTGACGACGTGCTGGCCGGCATTGTCGAGAAGTTGCCGCCGCCGAAGGGCGACTCGGACGCGCCGCTGAAAGCCCTGGTGTTCGACGCGCATTTCGATTCCTATCGGGGCGTGATTCTCCAGTGCCGCGTGATGGAAGGTACGCTGAAGCCTCGCGACACAATCCATTTCATGCATGCGGACCGCGATTTCCTGGTGGAGGAACTGGGCTACAACCAGTTGAAACTCAAGCCGAAGAAGCAGCTCAGCGCCGGCGAGGTCGGATATATCGTGGCCGGAATCAAGAGCGTGCGCGATATCGAGATCGGAGATACGATCACCCTGATCGAACGCCCGGCGGCGGAACCGATTCCCGGCTATCAGAAGGCCAAGCAGGTGGTCTTTGCCTCCATCTATCCGATGAACGCCGACCAGTACAAGGATCTGACGAAGGCGATGGACAAACTGGCCATCAACGACGCAGCGCTGACCTACGACAAGGACAGTTCGGCGGCGCTGGGCTTTGGGTTCCGTTGCGGGTTCCTTGGCCTTCTTCACCTGGATGTGCTTCAGGAACGTTTGCAACGGGAGTTTGACATCGGCCTGGTCATTTCGGCCCCATCGGTGAAGTACAAGGTAACCCTGAGGGACGGCAGGACGATTGACGTCGACAACCCGGCCAACTGGCCCGATCCGACACGAATCGACTCGGTCACCGAGCCCTACATTACGGCAACCATCCTGACGCCCGAAGAATACCTTGGGCCCGTCATGGAGTTATGTCGGGAACATCGGTCGGATAAGCAGACTATGAACTATCTTTCCGTGGGACGGATCGAGGTGATTAGCGAGATGCCGCTCGGCGAGGTGCTGTTCGATTTCTACGGCAAGCTCAAAACGATCACTCGCGGATACGGCTCGTTCGACTACGTTCCGATTGACTACCGGCCCACCGACGTGGTGAAAGTCGATATCCTAGTCAACAAGGAGCAGGTGGATACACTTTCGTACCTAGTGCATCGCGACAAGGCGCGGCCTCGGGCGATCCACTACTGCGAGCATCTTGCGGAAGCCATTCCGCGCCATCAGTTCAGGATCCCGATCCAGGGCGTCATCGGCGGCACGATCATCGCACGATCCACCATCCAGCCCTACCGCAAGGACGTTACCGCGAAGCTTTACGGCGGCGACGTAACGCGCAAGAACAAGCTGCTGGAGAAGCAGAAGAAGGGCAAGGCAAAGATGAAGCTTATTGGGCAGGTGAACATCCCTCAAAAAGCGTTCGTCTCCGTCCTCGGCACCGACTTAGGATGAGCGGCTCCATGTGGGATACGCTTCCGGCCTGTCTGTTTTCCTGCGAAGCCGAAAGCACGTCTTTCGTTGGCTGCATGGGGGGTGAGCCGGAATTTTCGTGCGTTGCAGTTGCGCACAGCGGGAACGACTCCCGACCTCACCCCTCCCGGCGAGGCGTGCAGGTCGGCTATCGGGCCCCGCCAATTTGCGTTCCCCAAGTTCAGAAGGTATCCTAACACGTGTTTACCGAAGGCCCACAACGGGCCCTGACGCTGGCTCGGATAGCCAGCGAACCCACATTTCATGCATTCAGGAGATCGTGCCATGCGTTGTCGTCGTTCGTTCCTTTTTGCCCTTGCTGCCGTCGCTGTTTCCGCCAGTCTTTCCACGGCCGTCTTCGGACAACTCACGGTTGTCGAGCAAAGCGACGCCGTCGTTCCTGCTCCTCGCGATAATAACTGGTGGATGAGCCGTTACGCCGGGATGAACGAGCGAGTGAAGCAGGGGAACGTGAACTTGCTGATGATCGGCGACTCAATTACCCACGGCTGGGAAGGTCGCGGGAAACAAGTATGGGCCAAGTACTACGAGAAGCGCAACGCGGTGAACCTCGGCATCGGTGGCGACCGCACCCAGCATGTCCTTTGGCGTTTGGACAACGGCAACATCGATGGCATATCGCCGACGTTGGCCGTGTTGATGATCGGCACGAACAACTCGAGCTCGAACACGTCCGAGGAAATCGCCGACGGCGTGAAGGCCATCGTCGAGAAGCTGCGCGCCGAACTGCCCAAGATGAAGATCCTCGTACTGGCCATCTTCCCCCGCGGCGCGGACAACAACGACGCCAAACGCCAAGTCAACCAGAAGGCCAACAAGATCATCGCCAAACTGGCCGACGGCGAGAACGTCTTCTTCCTGGACATCAACCAGAAGTTCCTTACGCCCGAGGGTGTTTTGACCAAGGAGGTCATGCCCGATTTCTTGCATCCTCACGAAATGGGCTACGGTATCTGGGCCGAGGCCATGGAGCCGACGATCGCCAAATTGATGGGCGAGAAGTAACGCGAATGATTTGCCGTCACTCCGCGCGATAAGCTTCCAGCTTGTCAGCGCAGTGCAACTGACCGCGACCAACTCATTCCCTGAGTTGCGCGCCATCGTAACTTCAGATGGTCGAACACTTCGGCGTGGTCGTCCATGCGTATTGCCTGCTCTCCAACTACTATCATATCCTGCTGCAAACGCCGCGTGCGAACCTCAGCGTCGCGGCGGACTGGCTGCAAACCATCGACCGCCATGCTACTTGTCAAGCACCTGATCGAGCCACTGGTCAAGCGTGTTGGCGTCGAGCGGTTCCTTCGGCAGGCGATCCACGGCGGTAACAAGCCGTCCCGGATCGAGGCGAGCCTTGGCCAGCGTGTCGATTTTCACCAGCAGCGAGGGTGGAATGGGCGCGGCGAGGTTGCCGGCTCGCGCGTCGGCCGCGCCGCGAATGCCCTCGCTCCCCGGCCGGACCATTGCAACATTGCCCTCGGCGCGTACCTGACGAAGTCGACCGGTAAAACTCAAATCATATCGTCCATTCCCTGCCGCCGTATTTCCCATCACGTCGATGTTCCGCAGCATGTCCCAGTTGTTATAGTCGTAGATGCGGATGCCTCCGCGCGGATTGCCCAGGGCTAGGTTGCCGCGTACCTGGGCCGGCCCGGCGCCAACGAGAATCGCCGCGTTGTTGCGGCTTCCGACCACGACATTTCTCTCGACTAGGTTGCCCAGCGCCGGATCGTCATCCGTAGCGCCGTATACCATGATGCCGGGGCCTCGTGCCTGCTCAATCCAATTGCCGCGGATCACGCTGCCGGTTACGTTCAGTTTCAACTGAATACCGTAGCCCTCGCCGGACTCGATCTGGCGGCCATCGATCATGTTCCTTTCGAAGCGGAAGTCGGTCACCTTCAAGCCGCCGTCATGCCTGCCGATGTACACCGGCGAGTGGTGGCTACCGGTGAAGTAGCATCGAGATACGTGCAGCGCATGGACATCGGCCGTATTGGCGCTGAGGCACCCGGCGCCGCAGTCACGGAAGATACAGTTCTCGATGCGTACATGGTCGGCCCGATCGACGCGGATGGCGTACGAGTGCGTTGCATGAAGCTCCAGGTCGCGGATGGCGACGTGCTGCCCTTCGAGCCGCCAGAGATTGTGGGCCTCGCCCGTGTACCGCACGATCGGTCGCAAACCCTTGGCGTCCACCTGTCCGCGAAGTGTAATCGGCCCGTCGGCCGTGCCCTGGATCGCAAGGGAAGCGGCCCGCTCGTGAACGCCCGGCAGGAAGACCAGTTCATCGCCCGGCCGCAAGCGGCGAACTACCTCACGATAGTCGTCGCCCGGCTGAACCGGATACTGCCGTCCCTGTCCATGAGCCACTGCCGAGCAGACCAGAACGGCCGCCACGACCATGGCCCTCGCTACGACTGTCTTTCCACGCATAACAGTTCTCCAATCTACCTCGGGCGTTTCGGCATCGCGCGGCGTTTCTTCGCAGACGCGGCAGGTTGGACCTCCAACTTGGCGATGCGCTCTTCCATCGCCTGCCGTTCCGACTGCCACCGCTGCCGATCGCGTAGAAGACGCAGCAGATAGTACCGCGCTCTGCAGATCAGCTCGGCGTTCGCGTCGATGACAGCCGGATCGACCAACGACTGGATCGTCGCCATTCGGCTGACCACCATGCGGCCGTCGGGCAGGACAACCACCGGCGTGCCGTCACCGTCGCTCTGGTCGTCGAGCACGAGCGGGCCCGGAGTCGCCGCTTGGCACAGCATCTCGATAGCAGCGGCCTCGTCGTCGTCGATCGGTGCGCTGCGTTCAACGCACAACGGGTCGTAGCCCGCAGCCTCTGATTCGGCCAACTTACGATACCAACATGTCATCATCAGACTGCCCACAAATGAAAAGAACGCGATTCTCGGACGCTGTTGATATTTTACCACCGTTGCTCTCGGCAGCCAAGCAGGGCACCTGCGGGGGGGCTATCGAGGAATGAACGAACTTCCACGAAACCATTCACGTTCCGGCTCCCGGTAATCAACTCGCCTGGCGAAGGTCATGCATGGGGAAACGTGTTTAGGGAAAAGTAGCATGAAGCGCATAGGTTGCCATGCAAAGAAGAATCATCCTGGCAGCTTCACGTTTGGGCTCACCGACGCCGGTGGTGCATACTCCGCTTTGCGCCCTATCGCGATGGACGGTAGGCACCATGTCGAGCTGTGTGGGCTAGGCAAGAGACGCCGATTATTTCTGATTTTCCGGCGCATTCCGGCCGATGCCATTACAACGGGCGCTCTTCGGGGGAGGCGACTGTCGCCTTTTGACAGGGCATGAGCAAATCAAACCCCGTAAGGGGTAGGAGGGATGGGTGTCTGGACCGTTGTTGATTCGGCGTGTATCTGCCATGCTCGCCATCTGTGTGGCGTCGTCCGCCATGCTGGGGTGTTGTTGTCGTGGAGTCGGGCAAGGTTTGGCCAGTTTTGCCGTCCCGGGCGCTTTGCCTGCCGGTGGCCAGGCGTGTTGCGGCCCATGCGTTGGATGCAGAGCGTGCGTGGGGCCCTTGGCAGGCCTGTTTCGACATCTGACACCGCCGCCCCCTACTCTTCCATCCGGCGCGGAGTGCGGTATGTATCCGCGGTTCCACCCCGTTCCTGTCCAGCCGGTCTTCGCTCGGCGCGATCTGCCACGGAACGTCGGCTCGAGCTTTGGTCCCTTGCCTCCCGAGCCGTCTGAAGCGAACGCTCCATCACTCGTCGTTCCATCGCCAGCAGCGTCGTCGGGCCAATCGTGGGTTCCGGCGTCTTCGTAGTGCGTTGACCTTGGAATACGCCTTTTCAACCGCGCGGGTATTGTCGGCAGTATTCGTACATCGCCATCGCGGCCGCCGTAGCGGCATTGTAGCTCAGCGGATTGCCAAATACGGGAATTTCCACCGTGCGGTCCAGCAATGCCAGCACGTCCGGTTCGATTCCCAACCGTTCATTTCCCACAACAAGCACGGTGCGCCGATCGAAACCGAAGTTGTACAGGCATTCCGAGCCGCGTGTCTGTTCCAGCCCAACCAGTTGATAGCCTTCGTTCCGCAAACGCCTCAGTACGGGGGGAAGTGTGCGATGCCGCTGGAGTTCAAGCGTTGTCTCGGCGTCGCGGGCGATCTTGTCGATCAGCTTGGCGGCGCCGCAACAGATCACGCATTGCGCCCCGCTGCACCCGGCCGCACGAACGATGCGAGAGAGGTTCACGTTACTGCGCATAGGCGGGCAAGCCACAACCAGTTCACGAGGCCGATCGAGTGCCGTTGGCGGCTCGTGCCTTCTCTGAACGAATTCGGTCATGATGGTAGTTTCCACAACCTCGGAGTGCGGCGACTGATCGCCACCTTCGCGCGGACGCCAGACGCTCTGCAATGCCCACGTCAAAAAAAGGGGGCCGGCGAACAACGTCACGAGTACAACTCGGAACGGGCCGCCGGCCCCGTGTAGCGAACAACGCTACGGTACCTGTACGCAAATATCTCGCAACGCCAGCCCAAAATGCCAAGGGCAAGATATGTGAGGGGGGGGTTAGTCTGACCGAAAACGGTCACTCGATCTTCAGCTTTGAAGCGGCCACGATGAACAAGAGGAAGAATAAATCGAATAGGGATCACTCGACCAACGAATCCAGCCATTGTATCGCATGGAAGGCACTTTGAACAGCGGTGTCCGAAGGAATTTTGTTGCCGTTAATCTCTGCCTGGATTGCGAATCTTGACTAATGTGGATAAGATACGGGCGGTTAGATAACATGCGTCGTAATATCAGTCTTGCTATCGTTGCTGTCGTCCTCGGGCTTATGGCCTGGGCGGTCTCTTTTGGCACGCTGCCGCCGGCCGATTTCACCTTCTGCAACGGCGACGAAATCAAGACGGTCGACCCTGCACTGTCCACCGGACAGCCGGAAGGACGTATCATCTGGGCCCTGTTTGAAGGCCTGTGCCGTTGGCATCCCGAGACGCTTGAACCTATTCCCGGCATGGCCAAGCGGTGGGAACTCTCGACCGACAAGCGAACGTATACCTTCTTCCTCCGCCACAATGCTCTGTGGTCCGACGGAACTCCGGTCACCGCGCGCGACTTCAGCTACTCGTTTCGCCGATTTTTACACCCAGCCACGGCAGCCGAGTACGGCAAGGAGTTATGGTATATCGAGAACGCCAGGCAATTCACCACGCGTGACATTGCGCCGGGCGATCCGGTCGAGGTGGAACTGCACGAGAGACCGGTCGGCGCATTGCCCTTTGCCTCGGGTACGCTCCTTCGCGGTACGTTGAGGGCCATCGACGATCTGGAGGCCGACCGGCCCGTCTACATGGTTGAACTCAATGGCCACTCTCAACGATTTCAACGGGTCGATCAAGGCATCGCATCGGACGGCGCGCTCGCATGTCGCATGATCACCTACGACTTCCAGCACGTGGGGGTTCGAGCGATTGACGAACACACGTTGGAAATCCGTCTGCATCATCCGGTGCCGTATTTCCTCAATCTCATGGGCTTCTATCCGTTTTCGCCGGTCAACCGCCGCTGCGTGGAGACGCACGGCTACCCGGCATGGACGCGGCCGGAGAACCTCGTGGGCAACGGCGCGTTTCGACTGGCGTTCCGGCGGGTGCGCGACCGTATCCGTTTGGTCAAGAGTCTCACCTATTGGAACCGCGATGCCGTTCGACTGAATACCGTGGACGCACTGGCGGTCAAGTCGGCCACGACCATGCTGAACCTGTACATGACCGGACAAGTCGACTGGATCACCACTGTCCCCACCGAGGTGGTGACCGACCTGATGGCCCGCGACGACTTCCAACCTGCACCGTTTCTCGGCCTTTACTACTACCTTGTCAACACCCGGAAACCGCCGCTCGACGACGCTCGCGTGCGCCG
>CAZASB010000045.1:0-2069 GCA_964487655.1 uncultured Planctomycetaceae bacterium | reverse complement strand
CGACCCGAACACGTTCCTCGACCTGTTCACCAGCGACAATCCACAGAATCAGTCGGGCTGGTCCAACGCCGAATACGACCGTCTGATTCGCGAGGCGCAGCTCGAGCCGGACGACGCCCGCCGGCTTGAACTGTTCCACGCGGCCGAGGAGATTGTTCTGGCCGAATTGCCTCTGATTCCGGTCTACTTCTATGTATCGCAGTCGATGGTGCGGCCGTACGTCGAAGGTTTCTATCCGAACATCCAGGACGTGCATCCGCTTTGGGCCATTGGAATCGACAAGGGGAAGCGTGCTCAGTTTCGTGAGGAGGGCCAACGATGATCGCATTCGCGCTCCGCCGCCTCCTGTGGCTTGTCCTCACGCTGTGGGTCGTATTCACGGCCAGCTTCTTCCTCATGCGGTCGGTCCCCGGAGGGCCGTTCAGCCATGAGCGCGAGCTGGAGCCGCAAATCGCCGAACTCATCCAGGAGCGATATCGACTGGACGACCCGCTCTGGAAGCAGTACGGGCGAGAATTGGGCGCGGCCCTCCAAGGCGACCTGGGCTACTCGTACCGAAAGCCGGACTTCTCCAACGCCGAGATCATCGCGCAAGGGCTGCCCGTGTCGGCGTCCCTGGGCATCGTGGCGCTGGCCTTCGCAATGGCCCTCGGCCTTCCGGCGGGAATCGTCTCGGCCGTGCGGCGAGGCACCCTGATTGACGCCGGCCTCATGCTGGTCGCCACGGTGGGCATTGCGCTGCCGAACTTCATCATCGCAAGCGTGCTGATCATCCTTCTGGTGTTCCTCGTGCCGATCTTCCCCGCCGGCGGCTGGGGGTCGCTCGAACAACTGATTCTGCCGGCCTTCTGCCTGGGCGCGCCCTACGCCGCGTACATCGCGCGGCTGACGCGAACCGGGCTGCTCGACGTGCTTTCGCAGGATTACATTCGCACGGCCTACGCGAAGGGGCTGCCGGAACGAACAGTCATCCGCCGTCACGCGTTGCGATTGGCCATGGTTCCGGTCGTGTCGTTCCTGGGCCCGGCCGTTGCCGGCATTCTGACCGGTTCACTGGTGGTCGAGCAGATCTTCGCCATTCCCGGGCTGGGCGCCCACTTTGTCGAGGCCGCCTTGATGAGCGACTATACCCTGGCCATGGCCGTGGTTTTGCTCTACACCGTGCTGTTGTACACCATGAACTTCCTGGTTGACCTTTCCTACTCGCTGATCGACCCACGCGTGAAGCTCGAATGACGAACAAATCTCAACACGGCATTTCTCTTGCGCGGGACGCGTGGCGGCGATTGCACACGAGCTGGTCAGCGATGACGGCGCTCTGGCTACTGGTAGCGTTGGGCGTGCTAGCCGCGCTGGCACCGCTACTACCGTTGCAGCCGCCTCGGCGAGTGAAGACGCATCGCGCGTTTGAGCCGCCCACGCTCCGGGCGCCGGCGTTGCCCCTGTTCGCGCCGAAGGCATCGCCGGAAGAGCGAGGTGCCGAGATGGCCGAGGGATTCGGGCGACTCGACCCGATGAGCGCGCTGCTGCTGCGCGCTCGTACGGCGCTGTTCGGCACGTGGTCCCTTCCGTCGGCGTGCGGAACGGACAAACTCGGACGCGACGTGCTTTCGCGGCTGTTCTGGGGCGGTCGCATCTCGCTAGCCGTGGGCCTGGTGGCCGCGCTTGTGTCGCTAGTGATTGGCGTGACCTACGGAGCGGTTTCCGCCTACGCAGGCGGCTGGGTGGACAACCTGATGATGCGACTGGTGGACGTGCTGTACTCCGTGCCGTTCATCTTCGTGGTTATCTTCCTGATCACCATCCTGAACGCCGAGGGGGTCAAGGAGGCCGTCGAACGTGAATACGGGCTGAACCGGCTAGTGATTTTCTTCTTCCTCGTCGGCGCGATCTACTGGCTCACCATGGCCCGCGTGGTGCGCGGGCAGGTGCTGTCGCTTCGGAACGAGCCGTTTGTCGAGGCAGCCCGCGCGCTGGGCGCCGGGCACGTCCGCATCTTGCTGCATCATATTGTACCCAACCTGTGGAGCGTGGTGATTGTGTACTTGACCCTCACCATTCCGCGTGTC
>CAZASB010000044.1:0-22688 GCA_964487655.1 uncultured Planctomycetaceae bacterium | reverse complement strand
TTATGGAAAGCCGGATGCGCCAAGTCCGAGTTCTGGGGGCCGAGAACGACTTCTGCATAGCTCGTGATCTCGATGTGGCGGGTTTTACGCGAAAAATTATTCAGGGTCAATCGGCGGATATCCACATCGTCTTCTGGAGATACGCAGATCTCGGTGTGCGCCTCGATCTCCAGATCGCGCCGCCGTATTTCCGCACGGCCTTGTGTGAAGATAGCTTCGTAGTGGTCGCCGACGCGGCGGGTCGGCTGAAAGGCCGCGGACCAGACCTGCGATGTGTCGATGTCGCGCAGGTAGAGGAACGATCCCCAGGCGTCAAGCGTGGCGTCTTCCCGCCATCGCGTGACCGCCAAGTCGCGCCACCGGCTGCTGCCGCCACCGGCGTTTGTCACTATGACGTGGTAGTTGCCATTCGATAGGCAATGGATTTCGGGCGATTCGGTGTCCGGATCGGGAAAGGCGCGCATCAGATCGCCCTGATCCACGGTGGCGGGTTTCGTCGCGGACTGTGCCTCGCGCACGTGAGGTTGTAGAGTCGGCGAGGTTTGCGGCATGCGTTCCTGAAGTAGTAATTCCGTGGCGCGAACCGCCGGATCCATCATGAAGCGGTGAATCATCGGGGCGTCCATCAGCAGGTTCGACATGGCGATCAAGCTCATGGCTTGATGATGGGTCATGAAGGAGCGAACCACGGAGCGGGATTTTCCTCGCGGTTTTCGGGCAGGTGTGTAGTCCACGGCTTCGTACAGCCCGTACGGACCCAGCGCCTCTTCGCTCGTCGCCAGGCGGAGCAGATTTTCGTACGCCTCTCGCGGCGCAAAAGGCAAGGCCAGCATCGTCGCGTACGGCGCAACCACCAAGTCACCGGCCAGTCCCCGCTGTAGACCAAGTCCCGGCACGCCGAAGGCTCTGTATTGATAAACGTGGCGGGCATCCCGGGAATTGTAGCCGGATTCGGAGATGCCCCACGGAATATGGCGATGTCGGCCATATCGAATCTGGATGGCGACGATGGAACGACACGTCTGCTCCAGCAGCGTGTTCCGGTAGTGGGGCATGAGCAGCGACGGCATGAGGTATTCAAACATGGAGCCGCTCCAGGAGATGAGCGCCGAGTAGCCGGCCCGCTCTGTCAGCAATCGCCCCAGCGCGAACCAATGCTCGGTAGGCGCCTGTTCGCTCGCGACCAGCAGGAAGCTCGCCATTCGCGCTTCCGAGGCGAGCAGGTCGTAGTGGCCGGGGTCGCGCCGTCGGGAATCCACGTCATAGCCGATGCTCAACAAGCGGCGTGACGAATCATATAGGAACGCGAAATTCATAGTCGTCTCGAGGTCCAGACATCGAGTCACAAGCCGTTCCATGTTCTGGAGACGCTCGGACGCGCGCTGGCGGCTGTCCGATGGCCAGCCGCCGCCTGCGCTGGCTATCTCCTCCAGCGTTGGCATGACGTCGCTCGCCTTCGTCGTGGGAAGGATCGCCTCGAAATCGACGGCGAAGTCGTCGCATTGCTGTTTGAACATTTGCGCCCAAGTCATGGCTTCGCCACCGAGAGCTGACACGGACGATACCAGCACCGTCGCAGTCCTTTGTAGCAGTCGGAGCCCATCCGGGGTTTCCAAAAAGGAAGGGGGCGTCTCATCGAGGATTTCCGCGACGGCATGCAAGGCATGCGAGCATTCCTCCGGAGGATGCGAGCTGAGCGAGTCGCTCAACAAGACGAGTACGTCGCGCAGACCCGCGCGAAAAGACGCCGAGAGAACGGGTGCCCGGCGCAACTCCTCAAGTCCGCCGCGCAGGGCGATGAGATAGCCGAACAAATTCCCACTATCCACGCTGGAAACATAGGCCGGACGCAACGGGAGCAGCGTGCTTGTGTCATACCAGTTATAGAAATGTCCCTGATACCGTTCCAGTCGCTCCATCGCGTCAAGCATCCAATGGATGCGATCCAGTAGGCGCCCCGTCGAGAGATAGCCGAAATCCCAGGCGGAAAGATTCGCCAGCAGCGCGAGCCCCATGTTTGTGGGCGAGGTGCGGTTCGCGATTTTGGCGTTGGGAGTCTCTTGGTAGTTGTCCGGTGGTAGCCAGCGGCCCGTTTCATTCACGAACGTCTCGAAGTATCGCCAAGTTCTCCGAGCGAGGGTGCGCACGAATTGTTCTTGTTTTGCCGTCAGGCCGGATGCGGTCTCGCGAATAGGCAGGCTCAACCACCAGACGAGGGCGGGCGAAATCAGCCACAAGACTAGAATCGGCGCCCAGGCGATGGCTTGCGGCGTCAGCGCGCCGCGCAAAAGACCGCCGGCGAGTAACGCGAAAGCGGCGGCCGGCCACATCTCGACGAAGAAACCTGACAGTGAGTCGCGCGCATCGCGCCGCCGATCTTGAGGCAATCGCCAGATCAACAGACCGCGCCGAGTAAAGATGCTTCGAAGGGCCGAACGGAACATCGCGTCGGCGCAAATCCACGCAGTATAGGGAACACAGACTAGCTCGAGCAGCGGTTCCGCCAGACTGATTGCGGTGGCGCGAACGGCCGCACGCAGATGGGGCCGCCACTCCTGCTTCTCCGGTTTTCGCAGCATCGTCGTCAATGAGCGCAGCAAACCGCTGAGAAAGAGGATCCCCACCGCGAAACCGGTGAACACCCAAGGAGAGACGACGCCCAGTCCCCATCCCGCCAAGAGCCATGTCAAAAGCGCCGGAGCGAACAGGCTGCGGCGGATGTTGTCCAGAATCTTCCATCGCTTGAGCGCGGAGAGCGGATTCGATCCTCGGGCGGCGGTACCCGTGGGCGGCCACGGCAGCAGCCAGCGGAAAATCTGCCAGTCGCCCCGGATCCATCGATGCTGACGGCTGATCTCGCTCAAATAGGACGAGGGGAAGTCTTCGTAGACCTCCACGCCGCTCAAGAGCCCGGAACGAGCATACCCGCTTTCCACGAGATCATGACTGAGGATGAGGTTGTCAGGGAACCGGCCTTCCAAGGTCTCCCGGAAGGCATCTACGTCATAGATGCCCTTCCCGACATAAGTGCCTTCGCCAAACATATCCTGATAAACATCCGAGACCTCGCGAGTGTAGGGGTCGAGTCCCACTTCGCCTGCGAAGAGACGCGAAAAACGACTGCGCTCGGCGGAGAGACGGATCGATGCGCGCGGTTGCAGAATGCCGTATCCCTCGACTACACATCGGCGCCGCGGATCAATGCGCGGCCGATTCAACGGATGCGATAGAGCGCCTACCATGCGGTGCGCTGCATCTCGAGGCAAATCAGTATCGGCATCGAGCGTAATGACATACTTGATCGTCGGCAATACATCAGCGTCGCCCACGATGACGCTAAAAGCATCCCGCGAACCGCCGCGCAGCAGTGCGTTGAACTGCTCCAGCTTCCCTCGCTTGCGTTCATATCCCATCCAGGAATGTTCATGCGGATTCCAGATTCGCGGTCGATGAAACAAATAAAAGACCGAACGCCCGCCGTTCCGCGAGTGCCGCAAATTGAGCGATTCTATGCCCTCGCGGGCCGCGCGAATCAACGTCTCGTCGCTGGGCAAGGACGCGACCTCCGCGTCAGGAAAATCCGTCAGAAGCGCGAAGAATAGATTCGGATCGCGATTGCCGAGATAGCGAATTTCCAAGGAATCGAGTAGGGTGTCGACCTCCCGCGCATTCGAGAGCAGGCATGGGACGACCACCATGGTACGACGATCCGATGGGAGGCCTTCCGAGTAATCCAGCCGCGGCAGCGCCCGGGGTGGAACTAGCAACGTGACTAGGAAGTTCACCAGGGAAACCGCCAGAGACGATGCGCAGATCGTCAGCGTCGCGCCGAATAGCCAAAGCCAGGGATCCCTCCAGGAGAGACTCGCGAACCAGGGCGTCGCGGCGAAAAGGACCCCGGCGGTCACTGCGAGAATGGCGCCCAGGTAAGTCGCAATCGCACCACGCTGAAAAAACCTTAAAACTCGGTCGCATCGCCATCCGGGGCTGTGCAATGTGCGTCGTAAAGCCGGCAGGCCGGAGTCGACGAGATAGTAGCCGACATGCGCTTTGCGATCATGTACGCCGTCACGCACTACCGCCTCTTCCGCCATTTGGCACGCGGTGCTCGCCACCTCTTCTTCGCTCAAGCCGCAGGCTTTGGCAAGATTCTCCACTCGGTGGCGATAGCGATCCCGCGTGGCAAAATCCTGTTGGGTGTAATCACTCGACGGGTCATTGCGCAGGATCTGCTCGACTCCGCTGAGTGTTTCGACGAACTCCTTCCAGTCCATTGTATCCAGAAATCGCATACTCCCGATACTGTTGGCGATGGAAACTTGTTCCGCCGCCTGCGAGTGACTGTCCGCATGGATTCGCTGGGACTCCGTCGTGGATTCGACGAGCAAGGCCTGATCCACCCAGTTCAGGACAAACGTCAACGATGCGCCTTGTCTGCGAAGCCGCCCGGTGAATTCCTCCAGAAAAGATGCGGTCAACGTCGGTTCCGAATCGGCAAACTCGGCCAGTAAGCGAATCAGATCGCGAGGACGTTCCGTGGCGGTCTCGATCATGCGCTCGGCCCACGCAATGCCGGCATCCTGCTCGCGACGGCGGCGCGCGATGCGCGCCGCGACGCGTCGCAAATTTTCAATCAGCCCCAATCGTAAGGCGATGGGGAAGGCCCATAGTTCACTCAATCGAAGTGGAGCTACCGTTTGGTACGCTTTGAGATAAACGGTCGCCGTTTCAGCATCCAACCGACCGTCGAGATGAGAGATCAAATCGATGGCGATGTCATAGACACGGGGGAATCCGGCCATTGGGCCCGTGGTCAGTCGCGGCAATCTGCGGCTGTAGGTTCGCGGCAAATGCAGACGGGATTGATGGATCTGCTGTTCGATCAGGTAAAAATTATCCAGCAACCACTCCGCCGCCGGCGTAATCTGGCGACCTTGCGCCAGCGCGTTCGACACCATATCGTACGAATCATGCAGAATTTGCTCGTTTTGAGCCAATCGCGGCAAGAGCCGGTCCGGTCCGCGGCAAATGACCGCACGATGCTTGCCCGCCAATTCCTTGGCATGTGGGTCAATCTGTTGCAGGCTGAGTAATTCGGATCGCAGCGGATCCTGCTCCGTATCGCGGTTTCGCGCGGCCGATCCCACGGAAGCGAAAGAGCCGAATCGCACGGCGCGGAGCCTGTCCCATAACTTCTGTGATTTTGGTTTCATTAGAACTATTCGGTCAATGACTTCTCACGCGACGCCACTTGCACTCGCGCCCCATGAATATGCTTTTGCAATCGGCATGCGGGAAGACAACAGAAACATGCGAAATATAACATAAGCAAATGTACTTCAAAAACCCAAACAAAAAGAAATAACAGGAAAGAACTCTTCCCACAACAAAAGGATAGTCGGCAGAAACTAGTCGGTCAAGGGGGTACCCGTGTTCGGGAGCTTTCCGAATGAAGTTGGCAGCCAGAGACGCCACAATCGGACGATGCATATCAGGGGGCAAGAATTATACAAGTTGACATCAGTGAACGTTGTTTCACTGGTGGCGAATTGTCGCCTGCACAGTATCACGCGGGCGCCGTTTTAAGAGATTTATCGCTTTTGTTCGCGCAGAAGAGCAATGGAGCCGTCTTCCACCGCTACGAACAGAGCGAACCCAGCGTGCAAACAGCGGTGAAACCGGACGATTCGGTCAACGCCACGCGAACGCCGGATGGCGTTCTGGCGCAATGCCTTTCCAATTTGGCAAGAAGCCGTGCCGCTAGGTAGCCGGTAAGCGCCTCGGACGTCGTGTTCTCAATGGGCAGAAGAACGCAGTCCTCGCGGGGCAAAATCCAGCGACGGGCGCCCAAGGCGATCTCGATTTCCGCGTCTCGCACGTCGACCCGAAACTCCGGATGTCGCTCGGGGAGCAATGTGCGGTGATCCAACTCGCCGATCAGACCTTTTAGTGCCTGCTCGACCGCCAGAAAGTCAACCGTGTAGCCGTGGGGGCCCAGCGGCGCGGCGATTTCCGCCATCACGCTATAGTCGTGTCCGTGCAAAGACTCGACACGTCCGTCGGCAAAGGTAATAAAATGCGCCGCTGAGAAACGAAGCAAGTTGCCGGCCACGCGGACGCTGTACTGTTCGGTCAAGTGGGCTTCTTGCATGGCAGAACCTGGCTGAGAAACATACGCAAGTGGACAACGATCGGATCAGCGGCCTCCTCGACAAGGTAATGGCCGGCGTCATCAATCCGCACGACCTCAGCCGCCGGGAAGAGATCACAAAATCTGTCGAGAAAGTGCGGCGTAAAGCACCAGTCGCGCATTCCCCAGATCAACATCGTCGGCAAACCGCGTAGGCTGTCTAGGCCGGCCTCGATCCCGGCAAGCGTGTCGTAACTCGGATGGCTTGGGCGCATGGGGATGTCTCGCACGAACTGGTACACGGCCGTGCGATGTTGCCAGGAGTCGTAGGGCGCCAGCAGACCTGCACGGACGGCCCGGCTTAGCCGCGACCGTTGATGGACCGCCATGACCAATGCGCTGCGAGCGAAGAGGTTCAATCCCTGCACGGCTAGGCGGCCGAGACACGGCGTTCGGCAAACACGAATCCGCCAGGGGCAACGGTTCGAGGGAAACGCGGCCGTGTTGAGCAGTACGAGGCGGGCGAACCGTTCCTGCATGGCCACAGCGGCCCCCAGCCCGATTGCACCGCCCCAGTCGTGGGCCACCAGCGTGATGTCGCGCAGGTCCAAACCCTCGATGAGCTGGCACAGGTCGCTGATGCGCCGCGCAAGCGTAAACGAGTACTCGGCAGGCGTGGGCTTTTCGGACAGCCCACAACCGATGTGGTCTGGCGCGACAAGCCGGTATTCGCCGCGCAGCCCCTTGATCACTTCGCGCCAGTAGAACGACCAGGTTGGGTTCCCGTGGACCAACAGCAGGGGCAAGCCTTTGCCTTCGTCCACATAGTGGCATCGAAAGCCGCCAATGTCCATCTCGTGTGAGCAGAACGGGTAGAGCGCCCGCCAATCGTCCTGCCGCGGCATGGAATTGTGTTTCCAGTTCATCCTACGCCGCCTGCGTCTTTCCATCGTCCGCCAACGCGCTCGAACTGATCTCGCCGTCTTCGCTGACGTCCTCGAAGCGAACCGAAACTTGCTTTGAAACGCCCGATTCCTGCATGGTCACGCCATAGAGCGTGTTGGCGCAGGTCATGGTCTTCTTCGAATGGGTCACGATGATGAACTGTGTCCAGGTCAGGAAGTCCTTGAGCACCTTGGTGAAGCGGTCGATATTGGCCTCGTCCAGGGCAGCGTCGACCTCGTCGAGCACACAGAAGGGGCTTGGGCGGCTCCGAAAGATCGCCAGAAGCATGGCCACGCAGGTGAGCGTCTTCTCGCCACCGCTAAGCAAGGAAATACTGCGCGGCTCCTTGCCAGGTGGACAGGCAACGATCTCAATGCCGCTGTCGAGGATGTCCATGCCTTCGTCGAGTACGATGTCGGCGCGTCCGCCGCCGAACAGGTCGCGAAAGAGGGTTTGGAAGTGCCCGCGGACGATTTCCAACGTCTCGGAGAAGAGTCGGCGACTATCCGTGTCGATCCGGTCGATGATCCGAACTAGCGAGTCCTTGGCCTTGGTCAGGTCCCGATGCTGCTTGAAGAGACTTTCGTAACGGCCTTCGAGAGTCTCCAATTCCTCGAGGGCCTCCAGGTTCACGTTTCCAAGGTTGCCGATCTTGCGACGCAACTCGTCGATTTCGTTCTGGACCTGCTCGCGTTCGTGCTGCTCCTCGTGAGTCGGCTCATTCTCGACCTGGGCCAATTCGATGCCGTAGTCCTCGCGGAGGCGGTCGGCCGATGCGGCCCGTCTGTGCCGGACCTCGCCCGCGGCGAGTTCCTGTTCGTGGAGCTGTGCTTCCAGGGTTCGGATTGCCGAGCGGGTCTTCTGCGCCCGTGCCGTCACCGCGGAGCGTTGAATACCAAGCTCCTCGCGTTGTTCAAGTTGCACAATGGTCTCGGCATGGAAGGCTTCCTTGCGGAGATAAAGCTCGGCCACTTCCGACTCGGCGTGCAAGATGGCCCATCGCGCGGCGTCGGCTCGTTTGAGCGATTGCTCGAGTCGCTCGTGGCTGTCGGTGATTGCCCGCCGACGTTCCTCGTGATGTTCTTCGAACTGCCGTCGCCGCGAATGCAGATTTCGAAGTCGCTCCTCGCTTTTGGCAAGCTCGACTTTGCGTTGGGTGGCCTCGCGTTCTTGGTGCAGCCGGCGGCTCTCGACGCGCGTCACCTGTTCGTCGTGTCCGGCCAGTTGAGCCTCCATATCGGCGAGGTTCGACTCCAATTGGGTGCGGCGGTCGACCACGTCGGCAAGACGCGTCGAGGCGAGGTCGTGCTCCTTCTCGGCCGCGTGCAACTCGGCGTCCAGCGAGGCGTGCTGCTCGACGAGTAGCTCCCGCTGCTGCTCCGTGCCGGCGATCCGGAACCGGTACGAGGCCAGCTCGTCGGCCGCCTGCTGGCGTGCCTCGCGCAACCGGGTCACGTCCTTCTCGGCATCCGTTTGCAGCGTATGCGCTTGGACAAGTTCAGCCTCGCAGCGTTCCATGTCGGCTTGGAGCGAGATAAGCTGCTCGGTTAATGCCCGCAGTTGGCTGCGACGCGAGATGAGCCCTGTGGCTTCGTGCCTGGGGCCAACGGTCAGCGTTCCGTCAGCGTGCAGAAATTCCCCGGCGAGGGTTACAAAGTTCAACCCTTCGGCGTCCTCCGCCCAGCGCAGCGCCGCATCGAGGTTCTCGACAATCCACGTATTGCCCAGCAGTCGGGTTACTAGCGATTGCAGTCGCGGCTCGGCCTCGACAAAACGATCGGCGCGTCCCATAACGCCGAGCTGTCCGTTGAGATCTAGCGTCTTCGGCTGCGTTGCGGGCTCGGGCTGGTCCAGCCAAAGAAAACCGACACGACCAGCGAATCGCGGGCTATGCGAGTGCAGATAATCGATCAGGGGCTGGTGCGTTTCGACCACCACGTGCTGCGCCATGGTCCCGAGGGCCACTTCAACGAGCGGAGCCGTCTCCACGCTAACTTGAATCAGATCGGCAAGAACACCGCACACGGCGGCGTAGGGTCCGGGGTCGGACTGTCCGGCAGCGGCGAGCACTTCCTTCGTGCCAGCGTTAAGCCCCTCTTGACGTTCCTGGAGTTCTTCGAGCAAGCTCGCGCGTTCCGAGGCCGCTGTTTGGCGCTGGGCCAGCGTTTGCCGATGCTCCTGGTATCGCGTCAGGTGGACCGTTGTCTCGGCAAGCCGCGTCGAGGCCGCCTGGCAGTCATCATGCCGCTGCCTCGCCTCTTCGACGAGAACGCATTCCTGCTCCTTCAGGCGAGCATGCTCGGTTGCCAGGCTTTCCAATCGCCGCACTACCTCGGCCAACCGCTTTCCGCACCGCACACGGGTAGCGTCAGCCATCTTAACCTGGCTTCGGAGAGAACTGGCCTCGTTGCCCAGGGTGGCGGCATTTCGCATCATCTCGACGTAGGCAGCCTGCCGTTGCTCGGTTTCGCCGCGCACCCGATCCAGGTGGCGCGTCGTTTCCGTCAGGGCGCTCTCGCCCTCCGCCACTGCGCGCGCGATGACCTGGTACTGGCGATCCGCCTCCTGGACTTCTTCCTCGGTAGCAGCAAGCTGGCGATGAAGCTCGCCTGCTCGCAAGTTCATATCCGCCAGTTGTCGACGGCAACCGACAACCTCGGTCTCATGGTCGCGAAGCCGGACTCGTTCATGCTCGATGGTCGATTCCCGGTTGGCAATCCGTTCGCGTCCTTCGGCAACGAGGGCCTCGCGGTGGCGGAGCGCCTCGGTCAAATCGTTGACCTGAGCCTCGATCTCCATCACGGCCGTTTCCGCCAGTTCGGCCTCGGCGGTGGCCGAGTCGCGGTTCTGACGGTATTGGGAAATGGCCTCTTCAAACCCAGCCAGTTCCTCGCTCAGCCGCCGCCAGTCGACCATGCCCACCTGGGTGCGCAGCTCCTGGAGCCGTTCCGTATAGTCGCGGTAGCGACGGGCCTTGCCCGCCTGTATGCGCACCCCACGCAAGCGGGAATCCACCTCGTCGACAATGTCGCTCAGCCGCAGCAGGTTCTGATCGACCCGCTCCAGACGACGAAGGGCCTCAAGCTTGCGGACCTTGAACCGGCTGATGCCGGCCGCTTCCTCGAAGATCATCCGGCGATCACGAGGTGACGATTGCAGCAGTACGTCCACCTTGCCCTGCTCGATCACGCTGTAGGCTTGCGTGCCCATCCCCGTGCCGGCCAGCAAATCACGAATATCGCGTAGCCGGGCCGGTTGACGGTTGATCAGGTACTCACTTTCGCCGCTTCGATACACTCGGCGGGTGATATGGACTTCGGGCGAATCGACGGCGAGCAGGCCGCCGACATTATTGAACGTGAGTGTGATCTCGGCCGAGTTCATCGGCCGCCGCGATCCAGAGCCGTTGAAGATGACGTCGGCCATTTCCCGGCCGCGCAAGCTCTTCACGCTCTGCTCGCCCAGAACCCATTTCACGGCGTCGACAACGTTCGACTTTCCTGATCCATTCGGGCCCACCACCACGGTAATTCCGGGGGGGAACTCGAACCGAGTTCTGTCGGCAAAGCTCTTGAATCCGACGATTTCCAGGGCCTTGAGCATACCAATTCTCAAACCGAGCAAGCCCACGAGCGACCCGTGGGCTTGGCGGAACACGCGTGATGACCGATTCGGGTTAGTTTTATCCGGGTTAGTTTTCCCGTCTCAACATTCTAGCAAGAAATCCCTTCCGGGACTCCGGGGGCTCGGAGAATTCTTCGTTGGCGGGACGATCATCCCCCTCTGCGAGGGCATCCTTGTCTTGCAACGCCTGGCCTTTGGCGTCGACTTCCCCAAACAGGCCGTCTTCTGATTCAGACGCCTGGGGAGACGACTCAGCTAGGTTTTCGTCGGAGGAACGCTGGTAGCGGCGCCCGGCCTCGGGCAGGGCGTCGATTTCGAACCTTCCAGTCATCACGCCGGCTTGTTTGGCCTCTTGCAGGGCCTGAACGACATCCGGGTACGTTCCACCCAACTCGACGATGGCACGAATCACGTCGTCGATCTTTGACGAGACGATCCGTTTTTCGTCCGCCTCGTCGACACTGTATCTTGCCACTGACACCTCGCCCGATGGCAGGCCGGTGATCATAATTCGGTTACCGGCATTAACCGCCAGTGGCGTGCTGAACCGCTGGTTGGGACCGAACACAACCAATTCGGGACGCCGATTCCGAGTGACGTGGATCATGGGCGGCCCCTCCACGTCCAGCACGTGGTAGCTGAAACCATCGCCGAGCTGCTCGCCGCGCACCAGGGAATCTTCGGCATTCATGACCCAAAGCGAGCGAAATGCGCCGTAACGAGTCTCGGCGCTCGGTAAGGAAAGCATTTCTCGCAGCTCGTCGTAGGCGACGTAATCCTCGATGACGCTCAGCGCGGTGAGTGCAAACACGCGGAAGGCCGGTTCGTTGCGAGCGGCTTCGGCCAACGGCTTCGCCGCCTCGCGGCGGTCGAGGTAAGCAAGCGATTCGGCCGCGTGGAACCGTACCTCCCCATCGCGCGATTCGACGCCTGCCAGCAGTGTATCGACTCCCTCCACACCAACGGCTTCGAGTTGTAGCGCGGCTTCGGCGGCGGTCGCCGGGTCGAAGAGCTGTCCCTTGAGCTGCTCAATTCGGTCCGCTCGCTCCTTCGCCGTTTCCCGCACTACGATCGCTCGCACCACGCGCACGTACCGTTCGATATTGTCCTTGTACCGAGGATGCACCTGAAGGCGAATGAGCTTGTCGGTCTGCGCCTCGGCAACTCCCACCTTGATGCCGCGGTCGAAACAGTGAAACCGCCGGTTGATTGACGTGGCAATTCTCGAGCTATTGAATACGCTCTGATGTTCCGGCTTCAATACAAGTCCCAGGGGACGCGACTTCAAGGCCACGCCGCCACCCAGCACGCGGCCGCGCGCGGCCATGACCCGGTCGACGCCGGGCTCAGCCGACGGATCGACCAGAATCGGGCCCCGAGCCAAGCCCAGCACGTGACCCTCGTGTACCTGACCACCCAACACGGCCAGTTCGCGCATACGGCTCTCCAGCAGCTTGCCGCCCCGCAAGCTTGTCGTTTCACTAGCCGCGGGAATCCGCACCTCAATGTCGAACCGGTCGCCCTTCTGGATTCCCGGCCGGAGTACGCCACGCACCAGTACAAGCGACGTGCTAGGCGACTGCAACACGCGGTTCGGTTCCTTGACGCTCCTAGCCTGCATTTCGCCTAAGAGAACAGCACGTTGCGGCGAAGGACCAGGGTCACTGCCTGTACCACGCAACCCAGTAACCAGACCGATGGATTCGATCATAACCGGTGCCATGTTGTAGGGAACGGCCATGTCGTGAACCAGCCGGGCCGAGTGGGTATCCGTTTCGGTCTCTTCCGGACTCTGGGACCGAAACGAAAACTTGTCCCAGCCACAGCAACCGGCCGCCAACACCACGGCCGTAATCGTAACCCATCGTAGGCGAGAAACCATGCTTTCCTTCGCTCCTGTCTGACTGTTCCAACACACGGGACCGACCTGGTCCTTGCGTCGGCCACCCTTACTCAGGGGGGGGTTGGCTCACCGGCATCTTGCCGGCACGGGAAAAGGGAACTCCGTGGCGGCAGAACGATAGTGTTTTGCCCCGAGCAGGTCAAGGCGAATGGGAAACTGATCAAATGATTGGGTGACGTGAATATAGTCAAACCAGTGAAATTCTCATAATCGGCTCCATACCGCTTGAAACGACGGCCGATATGGAGTAGAATTGATTGAGGTGAGATTGATTCTCAATTCAAAGAACTGTCAATAGCGCGAGTGTTCGAAATGGTCGATAAAGCCGTTCCTTTGAATGCCCTCCTTGCGGGGGAGTCCGCAACAGTGTGCCGAATGGCCGGTTGTTGTCACGACGTACATCGACTTGAAGAGTTCGGCTTACGCGGTGGAGCCCGGATCCGCATGTTTCGCACCGGTAATCCTTGCATCCTTCGCTTGGGCGGCGGAAAGGTCTGCCTCCGATCGGATCCAACGCTGAGCATTCTCGTTGACCGCCATGCCTGACCGGCTGAGAATGCGCCTCAAAGCTCCGCACGCCGACGAACGCGCTGTCACGGTCGCGTTGGTCGGGAATCCGAATACGGGAAAGTCGACGCTTTTCAGCGCCCTGGTGGGTGTGCGCCAGCAGGTGGGCAACTACCCGGGTGTGACCGTTGAACGAAAAGCCGGACGCATGATGCTTGGTGACCGGTTGCTCGAGGTGCTCGACCTGCCGGGCCTCTACAGCCTTTCCCCTCGCAGCCGCGACGAAATGGTCGCGTACGAGGTTCTACTAGGCGCGCACAAAGGGCTCGACCGCGCTGATGCCGTTATTTGCGTGGTCGATGCCTCGAACCTCGAACGCAGCCTCTACCTCGTCAGCCAGGTGCTTGAGCTGGGCCTGCCGGTCGTTCTGGCGGTCAATATGCTCGATGTCGCCAAGAATCACGGGATTGGAGCCGACATCGCCATGCTCCAGCAGCGACTGCCGGTTCCCGTCGTTGGGATTCAAGCGAATCGACGGCTCGGCCTGGAGAAACTCAAAAACGCCCTGGCAAGTGTGCTGAATTCCGAGGGAACCACGCATGTGGCGCCGTTTCCCGAGGTCTTTCAGCGCGAAGTTGAAGGATTGACTCGCGTTCTGTCCGCGCCGCGGGCCGGCAACGGAGTTCCGCTTGGCCCCGGCGTCGTTCGCCGGTTGTTGCTCGACGCGAACGGACACCTCGAGTCGGACATGCTGGCGCAAGGAGCCTTGTCCAAAAATAGCAAAAACGAATTGCTCGCGGCTCGCGCCCGCCTGGTTAACCTCAATTGCCCAATTCCCGCCGTCGAAACTGCGGCTCGGTACGCTTGGGTCCACGATGTGCTCGATGGGGTTCTCCCGTATCCGGAAACCGATCGGGTATCGTTCAGCGACCGTGTGGACCAGATTCTCACGCACCGATTCTGGGGCGTGGCCGTGTTCATTCTGGTCATGGTGATCATGTTCCAGGCGGTCTTCGTCGGCGCTCAGCCACTAATGAACGGGATCGAAGCCGTGGTCGAATACGCCGGTTCGTGGGTTGGGCGCGTCATTCCAGACGGTATATTGCAAAGCTTGCTCCAGAAAGGCGTGGTCGGCGGGGTTGGCGCGATCCTCGTGTTCCTGCCGCAAATCGTCATCTTGTTCCTCTTCCTCGCCGTGCTTGAAGATTGCGGATATATCGCCCGCGCGGCCTTTCTGGCGGACCGCATGATGGCCCGAGTGGGCCTTAGCGGCAAGGCATTCATTCCCATGCTGTCGTGCTTCGCTTGCGCCGTGCCGGGCATCATGGCGGCGCGCGTCATTGAGAACGAACGCGACCGGCTCACCACGATTCTCGTAACGCCGCTTCTGACCTGTTCCGCGCGGCTGCCCGTTTATACGCTCATTATCGCTGCCTTCATCCCATCCTGGACGTTCGCCGGTGGATTACTGAACCTTCAAGGGCTGGTGCTGGCCGCCTTGTATGGCCTTGGAATCGTCGTTGCCGTTGCGGTCACACTGGTTCTCAAACGCACGCTGTTGCGAGGCGAGACGCCTCCGTTCCTCCTCGAACTGCCAAGCTATAAATGGCCCTCTCTGCGCAACGTGACCTACCGGGTCTTGCAACGGGCGTCGCAGTTTCTTCGATGTGCAGGCACGCTGATTCTGGTCGTGTCCTTGCTGGTTTGGGCGGCGTTGTACTTCCCCCAGAATCCACCTTCCGTCGTTCCTCTTCGGCAATCACTCCAGTCGCTTGAAACCCAACGCGATCAGCTTCCGCCTGATTCACCCGAGTATGCCGCATTGGCGGATGACGTTGCCAAGCTTCGCCACGAGATTACCGGCGAACAGCAGCGGCAGAGCATTCTCGGCCATCTCGGCCGAACGATTGAACCTGCAGTTCGGCCACTGGGCTGGGACTGGCGTATCGGGTGCGCCGTGCTAGCCTCCCTGCCGGCCCGTGAAGTCGTTGTGGCCACGATGGGCGTGATTTACAACCTGGGCGACGAACTCGACCCGAGTTCGAAGGAAGATCTCAACCTACTGCAAAGGAAGATGCTCGCGGCGGTTTGGGACGGGACTGATCGGCCCGTCTTCACCCTGCCGGTCGCCCTTTCCATTCTCGTCTTCTACGCCCTGTGCATCCAGTGCGCAGCCACCCTGGCAGTCATGTGGCAAGAGACTGGCACTTGGCGTTGGCCTGCCTTTGCCTTTACCTATATGACCGTGCTGGCCTACCTCGGCGCGCTACTTACCTACCAGTTCGGCACTTGGCTCGCGGGCTGACGACAATGCGCCCCGGGCGGCAACTCCTGTGTGACTGTGACGATTCACATAAAACGTGATTGGACAAGACGCACCGCGCCAACCCTCACATCGGTAAACGGTCCTTCTGGTCCTTCGCTTGGATGACGATCTCCTCAAACACCCCTTCCGAGCAAGAAGTGATTTACGGCCAGTTCTACTTCGCGTGAAAGTCGATTTTTACGAAACCACTATTGATTGATTCCCAACGCGCGCAGGCACATCCCGCACCGACAACTCGCCGAAGCCAGAGCGGCGCTCAGCACGCGCGGGGAATTGAGGGCCGGAGCCCTTGGATGATCGCCGAAACGCGGAGGCGGGCTATTCGGCGGCAGTCGTGGCAGGCGGGACATCGTTACCTGGCGTAGGCGCACAGCCGGCCAAGGTTCCGAGGCAGAAGACTGACAGAACACACACAAGCAACACTCGTCGAATCATGGTTCTCTCCAATATGATTAGAGACTTGGAAACGGAAAACCGTCATTCTATGGGATTCAGACTCGAAACGCAACTACCCTCCGCCAGGGGCCTGTTGATTTACAGTGGCCCGCCTCTCCGAGGCGGAATATCTTGTGGTGTGGCATTCCGGTGCGCATAGCCCCTTAGGCGATCGGCAGGTTCGAGCTTACCTGCCGAATGTAGAACAGTTGTCCCAACTGTTCCCAAACAATTGGGACAATTGTTCTACACTGGGTATATTTCAATCTGCCGGTCGCCTTATGGCGGTTCGCCGCGATAGCGGATTAAATTAACAGACCACTCGTTCGGGGGTATCTTCTTCTTTGCGTTCTTGCGGATTTGCGTTGCTCTTGCTCAAGACCTTTGCAGTCAGCGGTGAAAGCCATCAAGACGAACGGCTCGTTTGAAATGGAATACGGTCCTACCGCTAGCTCACGGTCCTAACGCCAGCTCGAGGTACGCCAGCCCTTCCGTCTTCGCTTGGGGTTGCAATTCCCCAAACACGCGATGTAGAATGGCTTATGGTAGCCGGGGTGCCCTGCGATGCCGCGCGACTGCACTTGGCTTTCCGCGGCAGATGGTCACCAAGCAAGTGTGGCAGTTCTTACTCGATATGTAATGCGGAGGGTTCAAGCGATGTTCGGAAACGACTCGATCAATCGTCGGCGGTTTGTCGCAGGTGCGTCGGGTATGATGATGGCCGGCGCCATGAATACAACGGCGACGGCGGCCGACGAACCGGCCGATCCATCGAAACTGGCAATCCATGAAGGTCCGAAGGCCGTTCAGACCCCGGTAACCCGTGCCCCTCGCTGGGGCGAACCGGAGCGGGAACGGCTTGAGGAGATGCTGGGCCAGGGAACCCTCTTTTACTGGAACGGTCCTCAAACGAAGATTCTGATCGAGCGATTCCGCGAGTTCTGCCCGCTTGAGTACGTGCATACATGCTCCTCCGGCACTGCGGCCATCCACATCGCCGTCGCGGCCGCAGGCATCGGACTGGGCGACGAGGTCATCACGTCCCCGGTCACTGATATTGGTAGCGTCATCGGCGTACTGTACCAGGGAGGCGTGCCCGTATTTGCCGACCTGGGCGCCGGCACGTGCAACTTGGACGTGGCGGATGTCCGACAGCGAATTACTGCAAAGACCAAGGCCATCATCGCCGTCCACCTTACCGGTAATCCGTGCGATATCGATGCACTGAAGGCCCTGGCCGACGAGCACAAGCTGGTACTCATTGAGGACTGCTGCCAAGCATGGGGGGCGCGTACGCGAGGACGTCCCATCGGCACAGTGGGCGACTTTGCCTGCTTCTCGCTCCAAAACTCGAAACATATCTCGTGCGGCGACGGTGGCGTGGTGGCGACCAACAGCGAGACCCACGGCCCCATGTTGCAGCCGTTTGGGGACAAGGGCGCCGCGCGCGGAGCACGCCGCGAGGGTGGCGGGTTCCGTGCCTTCGCCACGAACTACCGCATGAGCGAACCGCAAGCCGCGGTCGTGGCCGGCCAGTTGACTCGCCTGGAAGGTATCGCCGCCACGCGCTCGCGGCTGGGTGATTTGCTGACCGAGAACATCAAGGACATTCCAGGGATCATCCCGCACGAGGTACACCCGGAGGATCGAGCCGTCTATTGGTTCTACATGTTCCGTGTCAAGCCCGAGGCGTTCCACATCAATCGCGATGATTTTGCCCGCACGCTCCGGGCCGAGGGCGCTCCGGCGGGCGGCGGCTACATTGGCGTGCCGCTATACGGCGAGCCGGTCTTCAAAGAACATGCGTTCTTTGCCGGGCGATGGCCGGTGAAGGAGTTCGGCCAGACGGACATGGATTTTTCGAAACATAGCTGTCCGGAAGCGGAAGCCATCCTCAAATCCTGCGTTCGGATTACCATCCACGAGGGCATGACGGACGAGTACATCCTTGATGTGGCCAAGGCCATCCACAAGGTTGCGGCCCATTTTGCCGTATAGCAAGTGAATACATGGCCGTCGACTTGCCATGCCGGAATGAAACGCCGGAGCGGCGTCGCCGGCGATTGAATGTTTTGTATCGAAGGTTTTGAGATGTTGCCTGACGAGCCTACCGGCCAGGCTGATCAAACCTCCACAACGATTCCTCTAATAAGGAGATGCAAGCGATGGTTCGTATGTTGAACTGGATGTTTGGTCCGCTCTCGTTGGCCGCATTGTTACTTTTCACCGGTCTATCATTGTCTTTCAGCGGCATCTGTCTTGCCGATGACACGCCGCTTCGCGCCGGCGTGTTCAGCGTCGATGCCTCGCCGCCTATCGGCAGCCCGGTGGCTTATACCGCGACCAAAACAATTGAGAACCCGCTCAGCGCGCGGGGGATTGTCCTGCTCGGTACCGGGAAACCTATTGTCCTGTGTTCGGTTGATTGGATTGGCATCAGTAACGGAGGCCATGATGCCTGGCGCGAGGCACTGGCACGGGCGGCGGGAACGTCACCGGATCGGGTGGCCGTCCATACGGTCCACCAGCACGACGGGCCACGCTGCGATTTCGCCGCCGAGGAACTCCTGGCGGCCCACGGGATGGGCGGAAAGCGATTTGACGCTCCGTTCGCCCGCCGGACCATCGAGCGCGCCGCGATGGCGGTCCGCGATGCGATGCAATCGGCTCGCCGGGTGACGCACGTCGGACTCGGGCAGGCGACGGTGGAAAAGGTGGCCTCGAATCGGCGCATCCTCGGCCCCGACGGACGGGTTCGACTCGGTCGAATGAGTTCATGCCGCAACCCGGAAGTAATCGCCGAGCCGGAAGGCGTGATCGACCCGCTGCTCAGAATGGTCAGCTTATGGGATGGGGAGGAGCCGATTGTCTGCCTTAGCTATTACGCCACGCACCCGCAAAGCCATTATGGCAAAGGGGACGTGACGCCAGACTTCCCCGGCTTGGCGCGTAACCAGTTCGAGAAGGACCACTCGGGCGTCACCCATGTTTACTTTACCGGGGCCGGAGGCAACGTGGCGGCCGGCAAGTACAACGATGGTTCACCAGAGGCCCGCGTGGTGCTGACGGCCCGAATGGCCGACGGTATGCGTAGGGCATGGGAATCGACGAAGAAAACGCCGCTTGCGGTGTCTGACGTCGACTGGCGGGTCGAACCGGTCCTTCTTCCCCCATCGTCATACCTCGAAGCCGGGGGGTTCGAGAAGACGCTTGCCGACGAAGAGGCCAAGGAATCGGACCGGTTCTCGGCTGCCTTGAAGTTGGCTTACCTCCGTCGCGTGCAAAACGGCTGCCCCATCGAACTTTCTTGCCTACGGTTGAAAGACGCCTACATATTGCACATGCCAGGCGAGCTTTTCGTCGAATATCAACTGGCGGCCCAGGCGCTGCGTCCGGACAACACGGTTTGCATGGCCGCCTATAGCCAGTATGGCACGGGGTACATTGGTACGGAAATCGCCTACGGTCAGGGGGGCTACGAGACCAGTAGCGCTGCCTCGAACGTTGGGCCCCAGGCAGAGGCCGTGCTCACGGCTGCAATGAAGCGACTGTTGCAAGTCCCGTAGCAAGATAAATACATTTTTCTCTTTGTGTTACAACGATTTGTGTTACAACGATTGTCAATCTACCTGTAATGATGAAAGGAATGAAACAATGAAGTCCCAACATTTCACTCGGAGACAGTTTGTGGCCGCTACTTCCCTCGGATCGCTTGCCGCCATGGCGGGGCAATCCGTTCCGGCGCGCGGAGCGGTTTCGCAAGGCGCGAGTAAACTGGCAATCAAGGGCGGCACACCAGTGCGAACGAAGGGGTTTGGCGGCTGGCCCATCTGGGACCAGCAGCACGACGAAGAACGGGTCTTGGCCGTGCTCCGCAGCGGCGTCTGGTCGCGTTCAAAGGTGGTAACCGAGTTCGAGCAGAAATGGGCAGAAATGCTGGGGGCAAAACGATCCTTGGCCACCGTCAACGGCACCACTGCCTTGGTGACGGCGCTCAACGCGCTCGACATCAGCGCGGGAGACGAGGTGCTGGTCGGTCCTTACACATTCGTCGCCTCGGTTAGCTGTATTCTTCTGGCCGGCGCCCTGCCCATCATGGTCGATACCGACCCGGAGACCTTTCTGGTCAACCCGGAGAAGATGGAAGCCAAGATCACGCCGAACACCAAGGCGATCCTGCCGGTTCACATCTACGGACTGCCGGCGAACATGGACCGGATCAACGAGATTGCGAAGAAGCACAACCTGTTGATCCTGGAAGATGCCTGCCAGGCGTGGCTGGCCGAATATCGGGGCAAGAAGTGCGGCACGCTCGGCAATCTCGGCTGCTTCAGCTTTCAGAACTCGAAGCATCTGACATGCGGGGAAGGCGGCGCGGTCGTGGGCAACGACGACGCGCTGATGGACCGCGCTTATTCCTATCATAACTTTGGTAGCGGCGGCCCGTATCTGGGCTCAAAGTTCCGCACGACGGAATTCCAGGCGGCCATTCTCCTGGCGCAAATGGAGCGGCTTGAAGAGCAGGCGCAACGGCGTTGGGAGAACGCCCAGTACCTGACCGCCAAACTTCAGGGGATTCCCGGCCTCACGCCGCACAAGCTCAACGACGGAGTAACGCGGGCCGCTTACCACCTGTACCCGATGCGACTGAATTCCGAGGAGTTCGGCGGCGTGGCCCGGTCGAAGTTCCAGGCGGCATTGCAGGCGGAGGGTATTCCGTGCTCCGGCGGCTATGGCAAGTTGAACAAGTCGCCGTTTATCGAAAACACGTTGAGTTCCCGCAGCTTCCAGCGGATGTATTCAAAAGAACAGCTCGATTACTGCCGCGAACAGATTGAGTGCCCCGAGAACGACCTGCTGTGCAGCGAAGCCGTTTGCCTAAGTCAGCGGCTCCTGTTGGGAACCAGGGAAGACACTGAAGACATCGCCAACGCCATCCTGAAGATTTACGAAAATCGGAAGGAACTGGTGTAATCGTCGCTTCTTATTGGGACTTGCATAGCCAATGGACGAGAGCGAAGCCCGGCTTCCTCGGTAAAACGGCTGCGAACCGCTTATTGACTATACAGAAATCAATAACACCTCACCTGAGATAAGGAGGCTACAATGCTTCGACGGATTTGCTGCGCATTTGTGGTTCTGGCCGCTTTGACGACCATTGCCTGGGCGGATGGTTCACTGCCCGCCGACGCCGTGCCGGTGGGCATGGCTCGAATCGACATTACGCCCGACTTTCCAGTTCGTTTGGCCGGCTACGCGGGCCGCATGGACGAGGCCACCGAGGTGGTTGAACGTCTGTGGGGCAAGGCACTCGCCATTGGGGCCGACGGCGGCGATGGGCCAGCCGTGCTGATCCTGCTGGATAATTGCAGCGCAACGGCTGGACTGGCGGGCGAGGTGGCCGCACGACTGCAAGCGAAGGCCGCCATTCGGCCCGAGCGTTGCGTGGTGGCCTCTATTCACACCCACTCCGCTCCGCTTTTGCCTGACTTTGCCGGTTGGCATTACACGGCTTCGATGCCGGCGGAACATACAGCGCACATGGACCGCTATCGGAGTGAGTTGGCGGACAAGCTGGAAAAGGTGGCACTCGACGCACTGGCCGCGAGGAAACCCGCCCGCCTTGCCTGGAGTCAAGGCGCGGTGAAGTTCGGCGTCAACCGTCGCCAGCTTGAGAACGGCAAATGGGTCGGGTTCCTGCCGCGTGACGCGAGCGAAGCGCCCGGGCCAGTCGATCACAGTCTGCCGGTGCTACGGGTAACCGACCTTGATGGCAAGCTAATGGGGTTCGTGGCCAATTATGCATGCCATTGTACGACCGTGGGCGCCACAAACGAAATTCATGGGGACTGGGCCGGATATGCCCAGAAGGAAATCGAGGCCGATCATCCGGAGGCCGTGGCCATCGTCGCGATCGGCTGCGGCGCCGATGTCGGTCCCTATCCGGGCAGTAACCTTCAACACGCCCAGAAATACGGTCGCCAGATCGCCGACGAGGTCAACCGCCTGCTCCAGGGCGAATGGAAGCCGGTCGGACCGGCGATGGTCGCAAGGCAGAAGATCATTCAGGTGCCGCTTGGGCAGTTGCCTACTCGGGAAACACTCGAAGGACGCGCTCAGCAGGGGCACCTTGGCTCGCGCGACGCGGCGCGCTATCACCTTGCCGTCCTTGACCGCGAGGGCGCCTTGCCTCAATCGTTCGACTACCCAATAACCACCTGGACCTTCGGCAGCGACCTTGCGATGGTATTCCTGCCCGGCGAAGTGACGATTGACTACGCGCTTCGCCTGAAACGCGAACTAGACGGTTCACGACTTTGGGTAAGCGCCTACGCCAACGGAATGCCGTGTTACATCGCGTCGAAGCGGATGCTTGATGAAGGCGGCTACGAGGTCGATTCCTCAATGGTTTCGTATGGACAACCCACGCGCTTGGCGCCCGAGGCCGAAGATACGGTTATCCAAGCGGTCGAGTCCTTGCTTCCGCCGGTGTTTGGCGGGGCGGAATCGCGGTAGCCGGCCGGCCATCGGCCCGGCTGTGGCAAGCTCAGTGGGGAAGGTTTTGTTGGATGCAAAGGGCGTTGTCAACCGCAACGGCCACGCGCTGGCGGAGATTCGCCCGGCGCGCTCAGGAGAACCGCAAAGTCAGCCGAGTATCTGGAAACCGACGGTTTACCCACGCACGGGGCACGAAAACTGTCGCCTCCGGGCTCGTCCCGGGGGATATGTGACTGACCAGCTACAACGGGCCCATTCCACCCATTGCGAAGCTCGGCTGTAGCTGGCCAGTCATCCGTCCGTCGGGGCGAGCTCGACGG
>CAZASB010000043.1:16160-22785 GCA_964487655.1 uncultured Planctomycetaceae bacterium | reverse complement strand
GGTGTCATGCCCGAAAGTATCTCCGTCAGTTCGCGAGCCTTTTCCGTGGCTTCCGGTATGGGCAGGCCGAGGCGAACGCCGGGACGCTTATGGCCGGCGGCGCCAACGTAGGCGTCGCGCAGGACGACCATGCGATGACGGATGAGCTTCATCGCGTCGGGCGAAAAGCCCCGTGCTTCGAGCATGGTCTCCGGTGTGTCAGCATTGGCAGCTTCGGCGTCGCCGAACCAACGGATCAGTTGCCGGGCCATGAACCAATGCCCTTCGTCGTTCGGGTGGACCGCGTCGGGCTGGAAGGTGAAGTCCGGATCCGCCTGCCGGCGGCGCGACAACTCGGCCGTCATGGGGCCGTGCAAATCGACCACAAGCCAATCATTGGCACGCCGGGCCAGGAGCCACTCGGCATAATGATTCAGCACGGCGTTGTAGGCGAACGGGTTCTTCTTTCGCTGATCGTCAAACGACGGCGGCGTAATGACGACCAGCGCCGCGCCGGCGGCTTCCACCTTCCGCTTCAACTGTTCAATGCCTTCCCGATACCGCTGGAAACGCTCCTCGCCAAGCGGCTTGTAAATTCCGCAATTGATACCGTAGCATGCGAACACGAGGTCAGGCTTGGTCCGCGCCAGCACGCGGTCGAGTCGCTCGGCTAGGTCGGGACGCGGGAAACGGCCATCCGCGTGCCCCTCCTCACTCAAACCTGAAACCGTTTCGCTCGGCAGGCCCACGTTGATCACACGCGGCGTTGGATCGAGCCTCTTGGTGAGCAGCCATGCCTCGAAGTCGGCCACGTACCCGCCGCCGAACGTAATGCTGTCACCCAGGAAGACGATCGTTTGCCCCCCGTGCAATAGCTGTTCATGCTGTTGATCTTCGGCGCCACTGCCGGACGCGAGGAAGCACAGGGCGGTGAATGCGATCAGGGCGAACTGGTTGTGTCTGGCTAGTAGTGGCATTGGCATGGTTCCGTGGTAATACAATAAGCGAACCCACGAATAGCCGTTCATGGGCTTGCGGCCTGTTGATTTAGTGTCGTTCCGTATCTCCGAGACGGAATATCTTGTGGGCTTCCGCCGGAAGCCCCCAAGATCCAGTATCTCGGAGAGACGCGTCAACAATAGATCAACAGACCCCTTGCCAGGGCCATCAATCAAGTCGAGCGGCAAGTGACTACTTGCTCGGCAGTACGATCTCAATGTCCTTGAACTTCGTCAAGGTGACCGTGTGGCTGTGCATTTGCAGGGCGAATACGCCGGTGCCTTGTTCGATCTTGTCGTCGGTAACGTCGGCCGTGGTCACGCCGTTGATCTTGACGACAACGTGGTTACCGTGAGCCGAAATGACCATTTCGTTCCAGTCGTCGGTCTTGTAGAACGATTTCTCATCGTCGAGCGTGGGACGCTGAAGCCAGCCGCGGCCGTAGCTTTCATAAATGCCGCCGTTGCCGCTCCCCAACGGGCCAACCTGCACTTGGAGGCCGTGTGTCTTATCGGGTTCTTTCATCGTGGTTCGGATGAAGAAGCCGCTGTCACCGCTGGGACTCTGGAACTTGAACCGGACGGTGAAGTCCTTGAACGCGTCGTCCGAAACGAGATGCCCGTACAGTTTGGTCTTATTGGCTCGGCCGACGAACGTGCCGTCTTCGACCGCCCACTCGCCTTCCCCGTTCGTGTGCCACCCGGCCAGCGTTTTGCCATCGGCAAGCGGCTTCCATGCGCCTTTGTCTTCGGCGGCGGCTCGGCCGACGCAACTGGCAAGGACCACGCAAACAAACGAACCAGCCAATACAAAGCGAATCGATCTCATGGGAAGCTCCTCGACGAATGGGGTGGGAAACAGCGGGGAAAGCACGGTCCAAGTATACCACCGCGGCCCGGCGGCGTCGACCAAGCGACCAAGGTGACCGTCATGAGATCGCACAAGGATCGGTCCCATCCGGCTTATTTGCCCCAATCGGTGCAGGCCATTCCGGTTCCGGTCTGTTGTGGAAACGGCCGCCGAAAATTCCCACATCGAGGCATGGCGATCTGGTTGCAGTCGCCAAAACGTTACCCACAAAGCCGCAGCACGCCCCCCCCCCGGGCGAGCAATCAGAAAACGCTTACATATCTCGGCAGACGTGCCGACATGCCGACATGAAGAGCCCTGCCGCGACGAGCTGTCGAGGAGGTTCAATGCATTTGGCGAACGAGTGGCGGCCGGTGTACTATGCCGAGACGGGACACTACGAAGGATCGGCCACGCCACTGGCGTGCAGTTCGCTCAGAGGTTCATTCGGATTTGGAGTTTTGGTATTCCTTCGTCGTTTGCATTTTCGACATTTGAGATTCCGTAACCGTTCACGGGGCGGCGCAGGCAGTTTTCACCGCTAAATGCGAAGGGGACAGTCCCATTTTCGCGGCGGAAACGGTGGATCATTGGGAAAGAACGCCCTTTGTGCCGCGAAAATTGGGACAGTCCCCCTGTGAACGGTTACGAGCTTCCCACTTGCAAACGGAAGGCATTTCAGTGCGGCAGCTTTGGGAAGAATGAATAGGGTTCGACACACAATTCCGACCGAAAGGAGGCGAAGCTGGCCACTTAGGATTGCCGATGTACCATGTGGCGTCTTGCCGCGCCGTTGCGCAAACGAGGGGTGGCATATACCCTCACTTTGTGTTAGCGATAGTTTTCTCATGGAGGAGGTATTGAATGGTCGCTCGCCTTGCTGGCATCGCTGTCGCATGTTGGGTCATAGCCATCTCGGCGTCCGCAGTGTATGCTGACCCATTCGAATGGATTATCGTTGGCCCCAAAAAGGTAGTTAGCGGCATTGCTCGCGATACGAAACGCCGAAACTGCTGGCCCCAGCCGTTTGTGGCGCCTGATCGGCAAGCGGTTCGGGATCCGTTTGTCACGATGGTTGGGCACGGTTGGCGTCAGCAGAACCTGATTGCCGATCACCATTTTGGCGAGGGCGGCATGGGGCTGAACGAGGCGGGACGGCAGAAAGTGCGTTGGATTTTGTTCGGGGTTTCGCCCCAGCATCGCGCCATCTACGTCCAGATGGACGACGATCCGCAAGTTACCGCGGCCCGCCTTGCCGAAGTTCAGCAGTTAGCCGCGCAGCTTACCCCCTATGGGGAAATGCCGGTGGTGCTCCAAACGCATATCCAGCCGCAAGGATGGCCTGCTGAGTGGGTCGATGCCGTTGGGCGGAAGTACCATGAGGCAACACCAGCGCCGATTCTCCCAGAAAGAAAGGGGGGAACCTCCTTCTGAGGTGTGGTGGCTTGCCGTTAAACTTTACCTGATTTCCCAAAACGACTGTAGGAAACGGGTTCCGCAGGTCGATTTGTAAACACAGCCTAGCTGGCTTGGGCCGGCTGGCGCGTTTCACTTTTCGGAATGCAGGTCCATGGGATGTCTTCCCCATGAGGCGATCGGCGATACGGTAATCGTTCACGCAAGTGGATCGATGGTTTGCTCATCGGGTTAGGACGGACTACCCCCCTGGTAATGGCTAGCGAACATGGAGGTTCCAACGTGCATCGGGTGTCACCGCGGTGCCGGATGGCCGCGATAATTGCTCTTGGGTTGGTATTGGCAGGCCCTGCCACGTCCAGTTGGGCTCCGGCGCAGTCGAACCGCGCTTCGGTGCAGAGTTCTGCTTCCAACCCATTCGGGGTCCAGCCGGCCAAGCCGTCGCTGGTCGAATCGTTCAGTTCGGGCGTGAAGCGGGGTTGGAACGGCCTGACGAACACGCTCACCTTAGAAACGCCCACCACGCCGGCACCCGATCCGACCTCGCTGGGCAGTCAAGGACGGCCAAGCCCCAGGTTGCACGTCGAGGTGGCCAAGCTGAACGAACATGCCGGCCGGCTCGATGAAGCCGAGCAACATTACCAGGAGGCGCTGCGACTGGCCCCAAATGACCTCAGCGCCATACTCAACTATGCCCGCCTGAAGGACCGCCAGGGGCAGGCGGGAGCGGCATTCGAGTTGTATCGCCGTGCCGTCGACACACACCCCCGGGAAGCGTCGGTGTACAACTATCTAGGATTGCACTACGACCGGCGCGGCATGCCCAACGAAGCCGCGGCGACCTTCGCTCAGGCGGTGCAACTGAACCCGGCGGAACCCCTCTATCGGAACAATCTGGCCCACGTGCTGGTTCAACTTGGAAAGCTTTCAGATGCCTATGAGCATCTTCACGCGGTCCACGGCGAGGCCGTTGCCTATTACAACCTGGGGTATCTACTCCATCGTCGCGGCCAGCGCGAGGCGGCGGTTCAGCATCTTGCCGCCGCACTGCGGAGGGATCCAAATCTGAGCCCGGCGAGGCAACTCCTAGCCGAGTTGTCGCCGGCCGTGGCGCCACCGACCACCGCTGGCCGGCCGGTTCCTCGCGTGGCAGCGGCTCCGCCGCAACGGGCCGGCAGAATGCAGGTTCCGGCAGGCGCTCCCATGCAAGGACAATCGCCGCCGGACGGATATCGCCCGACCGAGACCATTCCCTCGCCAGGATATCGGCACGCATCGCCGGAACTCCCCGTGCTGCGTCCCTCGGAACGCAACGTATTCCCACAAGGGCCAAGCTATGTCGAGCCGCCAACGCGGGACACCACGCCCTTGCCGCGACGTTCTTCGGTGGAACTGAAGCAGCCGGAGGGAATCGTGTGCGATACGGCCGAACTGAACGCGCCGTTCATCCGGCTGACTGGCGCCACCGTAATCAACACCCGCGTGAACTCCGACTGACCCCGGGCTAGAGCTTCGGGACCGGAATGGCCTTCTCGCCCTTGGGAATCTCTCGCCACGGGCCTTCGTAGTACGGATGGACGTCAACCCCATAACCCCGTTTCAGTTCCCACTGAGCACGCGCGGCCCACGGGGTTCCGGGATGATCCTTTACGACCTGGGCAAGCAGTTCGTCCGCCTTCTTCATGGTCGCTTCGGTGATCTCGCCCGTGAGCATCGACTTCCGAGTGGTCAGGTGCCAATTTATCATGGTGACCGTCTGCCTTTTGCCTAGCCATTGAGCCTGCTTGGTCATGGGAGCCGTTCGTGGATTGCGGCAGAAGTCTTCGAAAAACGCGCCATACTCGAACATCCGCACCTTGAAGGCCAAGAGTTGGGCGTAGGTCAGGTCGTAGTTGGCTCGCCAACGCATGTCCGGTTCTTCGTTCCGAAGTCGGCGCATCTTCTCGAGTTGCTTGATTGCGGCGTCGAGGTATTCGATGTACCCCTTCGCCTTGACCAACTCGACGGAAGCCTGCCGTTTGAATTCATCGAACTTCGGTGACCAGTACCGGCGCATCTCGACCTTGGACCGTTGCTGCTCGTCCCACGGGTTCAGGTCGCGAATGATGATGGTGTAGAGCACCTTCCGGAGTTGGCTCGTGTCGCGGTCTTTCAGGATGGCCTCGCGCGAGCGAAGGTCGACCTGGTAGCCCCGCATTGCTTCGAGTTCGTATCGGCGATTCTCGCCTCGGACGATATTCGTTTCCACGCTGGGAAGCATGAAGAAGATACCTCCGGTCTGATGCGCCAATCGCGATTGTTCGTATGGCCCGAAACCGCTTGGGAACGCGTCTTCCCGGCGGTAGAATCCGTTGGTCTGAAGCTGCTCGACGAACGCCGTTTCCGGACCGCGGTTGATGCGGATCCAGTGGACTCGCAAGGTTTGCGGGTGGGTCCACCGCATCAGCGCGTACGGATACCCGAACACGGCCTCGCGGCCAAGGACGAAAATGGTGCATTTGGCCCGCTTGGCCTCGTCAATGGCGGCCTCCAGGTATTGCTTATCGTCCAGCTCGCCGCTCTTCGCGGTCAACAGGATCATCGCCATCTTCCGGTTCCCTGCCGCCGCAAACTTTCGATGCGCGGCAATGGCCCGGCCAATCGCCTGGTGCTGCCTCTCTTTTCCGGACGGATCAATAGGGATGTTGTCGATCGTCGCGCGCAACTCGTTCAGGTCGTTGGTGGGTCGAGGTGTACGCAAGTTGAAGTTCTCGCCATAACTGGCCACCGACGAGAGCAATGCATCGCCTGCCGACCGGTCGGACAGGCCCAGTTCCGAGTACACGCGGCCAATGCGGTCGCTCAACTCTTTCTGCGAGAACTTCATGCTCTCCGACTCGTCGAACAGCCAGATCAGCAGGACCTTCGACGAATCGAGCATCCACATGATCTCTTGGGTAATGCGGTCTAGCGCCTGATCGGTGCCATCGACCACCTTACGCCGTGTTCCCACGTGTCCATCTGGCATAGCCTCGAGCATGGTTCTACCAATGGGCAACTTACCCAACGAGTTATCCAGCTCAACGGACATCTCCGGGCCCGTTTCAACCACCGACACCAGCGACGGCTCGCTCACCATCGTGTCGTCCGCCGCGAACGCCTCGCTGCTTTGCGCGGAGAAGTTCAGCTCCGTTGCCGCCTCGGTCGAATCGTCGAGTACAACGGTTTCCAATATCTCTTCAGGTTCGTAATCTGCTTCGGCGACCAGGGAGCTGAACGTCGATTGAACGGTCACAGGTAGCGCCCATAACGCCAGGATGACCAGCAACACCAAGTGGAATAGCACCGAGAAGAGAAAGGAACCGGCCCTGCGAGCCATGGCTCGCAGGCTCATGCGAGGCTC
>CAZASB010000043.1:0-16060 GCA_964487655.1 uncultured Planctomycetaceae bacterium | reverse complement strand
AGAAGAGAAAGGAACCGGCCCTGCGAGCCATGGCTCGCAGGCTCATGCGAGGCTCCTCGTCGTCCTCTTCCAGGTGCCGAAGTGTTTCGATATCCTCGTCGGGCAGTGCGACGTCCGACTGCTGGATCGGGGACTTGACACCGGGCTTCCGCGACGGCTCAATTTCCGACGGCTCAACCTCCGACGGCTCAATTTCCGACGGCTCAATCTCCGACGGCTCAATCTCCGACGGCTCAACCTCCGATGGCTCAATCTCCGATGGCTCAATCTCCGACGGCTCAATCTCCGACGGCTCCGCGTCCGACGGATTAGACCAAGCCGCATCCCCCGTGGTTGCGTCGGTTACGGCATCGGTTGCGTCGGTTGCGGCATCGGTCTGGAGATCGTCTTTTTCACGGTTCATGGCAATACCACCGTTACCTTGGGAACATACTATGCCGAGCCCCATCGCATGGGGCGAATCTCGAGGCGATGGACGGTAGGCAGCGGCACAATCGCGACACCGGCAACATGCGGCCGGTCCGGCCAGCACGACCTCTTTCGGGAAAGATTGCCCGATCGCCCCGAAAGCAACTCCATCCATTCTACCGTGCCGGGGCCACCTGACTCAATGCCCCCGGGCATTTTCGGGCGATTGCTTGGGAAGGTTTCCCGGCTGTCTTGTTAAGGCTTCGCTCTGCGAGAGCCGAGCTATTCCTGCGAGAGCCCCCTTCCATCGCATTGGTTTTGCTGTATAATGGCGGGTCTATACTCGCGGCGGGCGAGCATCTAATGGAGGGAGGGGTCCGACGCCCCGCCGATAAGGCACGGGGCAAAGGTGTCCTTCCCACTTCGTTTAACGGGGGCATTCGGAAAAGAGAACAGCCATGCCAAAGCAAAAAACCCATAAAGGCACAAAAAAACGCTTCCGCTTGACCGCTTCTGGCAAAGTCAAGCATCGTCAGGCAGGGACAAGCCACCTTGCAGGCCGGATGAGCCACAAACGAAAGCGTAATTTGAGGGGTACGGGTGTACTCAAAACAGTGGAGGCCACCCGGATCCATGCCGCGCTACGCGGCAACAGCTATTAGACGCAGCCATTGAAAACAGCCATTGAGCCCATTGAGAATTGAGTAAATGGACTGACTGCGGCGCGGGGAAGCCTAGTGTCGCCCACCAATCACGGGCCGGGCAGGACAACGCCTTCCGACAGCGAGGAAGGGGCCTTGAGTCCGTCATGACAAGAGAGAAACGGCTATGAGAACCACAAAGGGAGCTGCTCGACGGCAGGCCAAGAAACGCCTGTTCAAGCGGGCAAAGGGGTATCGTGGCGGACGTGGCAAGCTACTGCGGACCGTCAAGGAAACGCTGCTTCGAAGTGACGCCTACGCCTTCCGCGATCGGCGAGCGAAACGACGTAATCTGCGACGCCTGTGGATCCTCCGCATCAACGCGGCCGTGCGCGAGCGGGGAATGCGCTACAGTGAGTTTATTCACGGGCTGGACAAGGCAAACATTCGCCTGGACCGGAAGATCCTTGCCGACATGGCAGTTCGCGACCCCGAGGCCTTCAGCCAAGTGGTCGAGCTTGCCCGGCAGGGGATCGCCGAGCCCGCCACCGCCGGCTAAGCCGCGGTATTTGCATCATGGCCCTGGCCGAATTCCTTGCTGAGCTGGACGACTTGGTCCGCCAGGCGAACGCGCAGTTCGAGGCGGCAGCCGATGACGCTGCGCTTGAGGCCGCCCGCATCGCCTTCCTCGGGGCGAAAAGCGGATGCCTGAAGGCCACTCAAAAGGGCCTCGGACAGGTCGACAAGGTCGACAAGCCAGCCGCTGGCAAACGGTTCAACCAGGCCAAGCAACAAATTGACGCGGCGTTAGGACAAGCTCAACTGCGTCTGAAGCAGGCGGCGAGTGCCGGTCCAGTCGCCGTGCAGTTCGATCCGACCGTGCCCGGGCTGCGCCCTCGACTCGGGCGGCTGCACCCGATTACGCAAACGATCGAGGAGATGAAGGACATCATGGGCCGGCTCGGGTTCACCGTGGCCGAGGGCCCCGAGGTTGAAGACCCCTGGCACAACTTCGATGCTCTGAATATCCCCGCCGACCACCCCGCCCGTGACCCGCTCGATAATTTCTACTTGGCCACGGCGAGTAAGAGTCTGCCACGGCTGGCTGACGCCTTGGGGCTTCCGGCGGCCGTGTCGGCACGACCCGACTGCCCACTTTGCGTGCCCAACGCTCCTTCCGGCGACGCGCCCGCCACCCTCCTGTTGCGCAGCCAGACATCGACGGTACAAATTCGCGTGATGGAGCATACGAAGCCGCCAGTGCGGATCATCTCGCTCGGGCGAGTGTATCGACCGGATACTGCCGACGATACCCATTACCCCATGTTCCACCAAATCGAGGGGCTGCTGGTTGACCGGAACGTGACCATGGCCGACCTGAAGAGCGTGCTCCGCCTGTTCGCAGGCGCGTTCTTCAAGCACGCCGACGTCCACATCCGATTCCGGCCCTCCTTCTTCCCGTTCACCGAGCCGAGTGTCGAGGTCGATATGACCTGGCAAGGCGGCTGGATGGAGATGGGTGGCGCTGGCATGGTGGACCCGAACGTGCTGCGGACCGTCGGCTACGATCCAGACGAGGTGACCGGCTTTGCCTTCGGCCTGGGTGTGGAACGCGTTTGCATGAATCGCCACGGTATCTGTGACATCCGCGACCTGTTCCGTAACGACGTACGCTTCCTGCGACAGTTTTAGGTAACCGTTCACGGGGGGACTGTCCCAATTTTTGCGGCACAAAGGGCGTTCTTCCCCAATGATCCACCGTTTCCGCCGCGAAAATGGGACTGTCCCCTTCGCATACAGCGGCGAAAACTGCCTGCGCCGCCCCGTGAACGGTTACAGTTTTAGTAGCCCGCATTACGCGTGGGATAAGCTCCGAGCTTGTCAATCTTGCTGACAGAGCGGAAACCTATCCCACGATGGGTTTGACAAGCTGGAAGCTTATCCCACGAGTTGGAACCCTATCCCCGTTTCTCTAACCCGAATCGCAATCCGATGCTCGTTTCCTGGAACTGGTTGAAGCAGTATGTCACGCTCGACATGCCGCACGAAGAACTCTCGCGTCGGCTGATGCTCTCGGGCCTGAACCACGAGAGTACGCGAGAGGTCGGCGGCGACCTGGCCATCGACCTGGAGGTGACCAGCAACCGGCCCGACTGCCTGGGGCACCTGGGCATCGCGCGCGAGACGTGCGCGGTGTTCGGGCATGAACTGAAGCTGCCGCCGGCGGTGCCCTTTGAGGGCAAGACGCCCGTCGAGAAACTCGTTGGCGTCCGCATCGACTGCCCCGACCTGTGCTATCGCTACACGGCAAGGGTCGTTCGCGGAGTGAAGGTCGGGCCCAGCCCCCGCTGGATGACGCGCCGGCTCGAAACGGTCGGACTGACGCCCATCAACAACGTGGTGGACATCAGCAACTACGTACTGATGGAATGCGGGCAACCTCTGCACGCGTTCGACTTCGGCAAGCTGGATGGTGGACAGATTATCGTGCGAAGGCCGCTTGCAGGCGAGGTGATCGAGGCCATCGACCACAAGGAATATCGGCTTGACCCCGACATGTGCGTCATTGCGGACGCTCGCGTCCCCGTGGCCATCGGCGGCGTGATGGGCGGCGCGACGACCGAAATCTCCGAGGCCACCATCGGCGTACTCGTCGAGGCGGCCGAGTTCGCCCCCATGTCGATTCGCAATACGGCCCGGGCATTGAACCTGCACAGCGACTCCTCGTATCGATTCGAGCGCAAGGTCGATCCCGAGGGCATCGACTGGGCCAGTCGCCGTTGTTGCGAGTTGATTCTCGAATTGTGCGGGGGCGAGCTTGCCCAGGGGGTTATCGACGTTGGGCATGCGCCACCGGTCCGCAAGCCGATTGTGCTGCGGTTCTCGCAACTGAAACGAATACTCGGCATCGAGGTTCCACCGGATCGCGTGCGGCGGATTCTTGCCGCAGTCGGCCTTGCGGAAACCGGGGCCGACGCCCAGCAGGTCGAGGTCATCCCGCCAAGCTGGCGCCGCGACTTGAGTCGCGAGATCGACCTGGTCGAGGAGGTTGGGCGAATCGATGGGTACGACGCGATTCCGGAAGATGTGGGCGTACCCATGGTCGCCTCGGCCCGCACGGTGGACGATCGCGTACGCACCCGGGTTCGCGAGGTGCTCACCTCATGCGGATTTGACGAGGCGGTTACCTTGAGCGTGATTGACGAGCGAGCGTCGGACGCGCTGAGCCCCTGGACGGACGCGGAACCGTTACGCGCCCTGTCGTCCGTACTTCGCGGAGCGGACCGACTGCGCCGCACGCTCCTTCCAAGCCTTCTCGCCGCGAGACGCACGAACGAAGCGCTGTTCAACACGGAGATCGAGCTGTTCGAAATCGCCCGCGTCTATCTGCCCCATCCGAATGCGCTGCCCGACGAATCGCTCATGCTCGCGTTGACCAGCGGCCGGAGTTTCCGAGAAGTGAAGGGTGTGATCGAGGCGGTCGTGGATCGTGTTGCCCCCGACCTTGTTCTCGACGCCGTTGCGGCCGACGTGCCGCTGCTGGACGCCGACGCCGCCTGCCGGCTCGACTTGGACGGCCAGCCGCTTGCGTTCATCGGGAAGCTCGCCAGGGAGGGGCAAGACCGGTTTGACCTGCGTGGCGAAACGGTAGTGGCCGAATTGCGATTGGCCCCGCTCATCGCGCGCGCCTCGCTCATTGCGACCAGCCGGCCGCAATCGCCCTACCCGCCGGTGGGCCGCGATTTGAACTTCGTGGTGGACGAGTCGGTCCACTGGTCCGACCTGGCCGCCACGGTCCGCGAGGGCTGCGGCCCGCTGTTCGAGAACCTCGAATACGCCAACACCTACCGCGACCCGAAGCGTTTGGGCCCCGACAAGAAGAGCCTCCTGATGCGGCTCACCTTGCGTTCACAAGACGCCACCATGACCAACCAGCAGGCCGACGACCTCCGCGACCAGATCGTCGCCACCTGCCGCCAGCGCCACGGCGCGGAGTTGCGGTAGTGAGTGTTGCTTGGCCCTGACGGTCAGTGGATCCCGCGCTCTCCCGCCATGGCCGCCGGCCTGACTGACCATGTGTGGTCTATTCAGGAGTGGCTGACCTACCCAGTCGTGCAGCGAGAGTAGGACACTAGCCAGCTTTGCGGTATGCTGAAGAACAGGGATGGTTGATTCGAAAATCCGGGCCTCGTGCCCATGCATGGGGCGTAATCTATTGCAGATTCGGTCATCGGGAGTGCTGGATGGCGGTCTATTCCACGCCCAGGAACCCGGAAGCACACGCGAGGGATATTCGCCGGACCGTGAACCGGTGCCCCAGCGATCAGTGGGAGATTCAGTGATGTCTGACTATCGGTTTTCCGTGATTATACCATCGGGCGAGATGACGCACGATGACATTCTCGACGCCGCTGACGCGCTCGCAGGCAAAGGATGCACGGACGCGTCGCTTCGAGGGCATGAGCATGGAATGGAGCTTCTCTTCCAGCGGAACGCCGACTCTTTGCAGACTGCAATCGCTTCGGCTATTTCTGACGTGGAGCGTGCAGGATTTCGCGTATCCAAGGTGGAATTGGAGCGTGCGCCAAGTGACGAACAGCTTTAGCCTCGCGTCGCGCGGCGATGTGCCGAATTTCCTTGCAATCTCCGCCAGGCTCGCCGCCTGCAAGCCGCGACTCGAAATCCGCGAGCAGTTGCCGATTGCGGTCGAAGTCGACCGGCCCGCGGTTGTCGGGGGCGACCAGGTGGAACGCCCACGACTCCTGGCCCTGGTAGATATCGGGCACGCCGGGCGAGGTGAGTTTCAACAGCGTTTGCGACAGGGTCGTATAGAGGCCCCAGTGGACCGTCTGTTCGTGAAACTGGCGCAACGCATCAAGGAATCGATTGCCCGGTTCGTTCCGCAATACGTCATGCACGAACCCGGTTACGGCGTTGTCGTAGTCGGAATCGGGAGAGATCCAGCTTGTTCGCAACTTGGCTTTCATCGTTCATCGCATCTACCGCCGTGCGATGCAAACTCATGCGGTTTCTCCCATTGATCACTTGCTACCCATGGCTTTTGCGGTGTTGACCATGTCACCGAGCCGAACGTGTGGACGGCGAAGCGCCATCCGCTCCACCTCCCAGACATATCCGTGGATCATGACATCATCGGGAATCAACGGGCAGGCGCGGAGCAACTCCACTTGCTCGGTGCATGTATCGTCGACGTCGCGGAACATCTTGATCCACTTTGAAAAGGCACCCGGCGAAAGCGTTAGTTCCTGGAGAGCCGGATCGAGCACCGCCTTGTCCAGATCGATTCCTTTCGCCTGCAGCGCATTGGCGAGGGCATCGGCGCTGGCGCTCATCATGCCGCACTCGGTATGATTGATGACAATGATCTCTTTAGTGCCGAAAAACTGTGTGGTCAGCATCGCGGACCGGACGGCGTCGTCCGTCACCAGGCCGCCTGCGTTCCGAAATACGTGGGCATCGCCGTCTCGAATGCCGAGCGCTTGATTCACGGGGATGCGCTCGTCCATGCAGGCCAGCACAAACAGCCGACGGTTATTTGGGATTCCCCGCTGACGGCGGAGCGCCCAAGCCTCGCGTTCGGCCAATTCGAGGTCGATCTGTTGATGCAACATGTCAATAACTCCTTATCTTGTGGAAAGCTACATCGGAAGGTATATGTTTATTTTAGCGCGGACCATGTCGAGGTCAAGTGCGTGCTCCTTTCATTCCGAGAAAAGACACCTTCCCCACTGCTTAGGAAATCGAGGATCAAGTTTGAAACCATCAGCAGCTCCTGGGATGACATACTTGATTCTCGCTACGGAGCTTGCAAACTGAGCACCTCTACCAGAAACTCGATCCCTCGAGCTTGCGGTCTGTTGATCTATTGTTGACGCGTCTCTCCGAGACGCTGGATCTTGGGGGCTTCCGGTGGAAGCCTCCAAGATATTCCGCCTCGGAGATGCGGAACGACACTAAATCAACAACGCTGTCAGTTCCGTCTCGGTTTGCGGGGCTTGCACGTGCCGACGCCAGCGCCTGGCAGTATTCCTCTCCAAAGAGAAATGGCTGCGCTTGATTGAGCAGGGCCGTCCATTCATCCCGCCCGGCGGCAATTGTTAGAAGATGGGCTGCACGGGCATTCCGACGATCTCGGTCATGCGCTGGCGGAGGTCATCCGAAATCTCGGCGAACCCGTCGTCCGCCGCCAGCCGAGAGGTGATCCAACGGCTGGGCAATTCATCAGTCGATTCGGCAGCGGCGTCCGGCAGCCCATCGCCCTCCACGCCGAAATCAATCCGATGGCACATGTCGCCATCGTGATAGTAGGTACAATTTCGGCCCGAGCGTTTCGCCGTGTACAATGCCTTGTCGGAGCGTTTCAATGTCACGGTGGCGTCATCGCCTTCCGAAACCAGGGCAACCCCCAGGCTTATGCTCAGCGGGACTTTCGCCTGCTCGTGGTGGAAGGGCGCCGCGGCAATGGCAAATCGGAGCTGCTCGGCGATTTGTTGCGACTGGACGGCGTCGGCTGCTGGAACGATGACGGCGAATTCCTCGCCGCCGTATCGGGCCACCATACCTCTTCCTGCCAGCAGGGCTTCCAAACGGTTGGATATGCCGCAAAGGACCGCGTCGCCGGCGGGATGTCCATACTCGTCATTCATCGCCTTGAAGTGGTCTACGTCAAGCATCATGACGGCGAACGGGCGACTGCCCTGTTCGGCTTGAAACGCCAAGGCGTCGTCGAAGGCGCGACGATTCATTAGGCCGGTCAGCGCGTCGGTACGCGATTCGTTGAAGTGCGTCTCAAGCTGTTCGTTCTGCTGCTGTAGGCGTTGCTCGGCCGACTCCAGCCGACCTTGGAGGCGCTCGTTGATGGTCATGATGCGGGCGAGGGAACGCAGGACCGAGTCGGTCAGCGAGCCGGCGTCGTCCTCTTGAACACTGGCTAATTCTCGACTGACTTCAGAAATCTGCTGGCGGTGGCTATCCACGTCGCCAGAAACGCCGGCCAGGAGCCTGCGGAGCCGTTCAGCAAAGAACTGTAATCGGCGCTGGTCGATCGTCAATCCGACGCTTTGCTTGCCCCGGGCCAGGTTGCCGTGGCGACCGCCGGTCGGGAGATACCGGCCCAAGACCACGCCAACGGCCAATTGCACGGTACCAAGCAAGAGCATTACACCGAAAATCGGCCAAGAAAAATCCATCGTGTCGCGCCTTGTCGTTAGTACCGGTACGTCCCACAGAAGTCGACCGCTTGGAAACCGGTTGGTCACTGAAAGATAGCTTACCAGAGCTTCTTGGGGACGAAGTCCCGCATTCGATCGAGCAGACTGGTGCGTTCTCTGGATTCCGTGGAGCGTGGTTCGGCAGTCGGCTTGCGCGGCTGGCTGGGCCGGTCGGCAAGGCTTGCTCGCTCGCTGACCCCTGCCGGCAGGGGGACGTGTTCCTCCAGAAAACGGGGCCAGTAGCCGCCGAGGAGCCCCAGGCAGTCGGCCAACTGGCCGTTCTGGAGTTTCACGTCCATCAGCGAGATGTGTTTGGACAGTTCGACCATCTCGTTTCGGTTGAAGGAAAGATCGTACACTTCGACATCGTCAATGAACACCTCTCCGCCGCCCATCAGGTCGAAGCGGATCGACATCTGGCGACCTGCCTCCAGCGGCAGGTCGGCGACGTGAAATACGAATTGTCCCCATTTGGAGTTGACGGGGACCGTTGGATGCGTTTCGCCTAGCGAGGCGCCCACCGATGCAAATCGATAGGGAATACGCCCGAACTCGCCCTCCAAAGCCAATCGAAGCGGCGGTTGCTGGGCGGCATCGGCCACGCGCAGCCAAACGGCCAGCGTGAGCCGCCCGGTGGTGGGCACGGGAAATGGCCGGCTCACAAGCACCCCGATGGGCCCCTCGCTTTGCATACGAACGCACTGTTTTCCCTCGCGAGCATTCGACGTATCGAGGCGTACGTCGACCCCAAGCCGATTTCGCGTGACGGCCCAGCCGGGGATATCGTCCGGATTCGTGCTGGACTCCTCGAATCCGGGGTTCTCAACCAGCGGACTTGGCCCGGCGCCATTCAAAACGGCGGCCCGCTGCCCCAGGTTTCGAATCCGCTGCTCAAGAGCCAAGCGAACGGGTACCGGAATGACAGCCTCCGGCCCGATCAGTCTGGCGTTCGGCGCAGTCAGCCGCACGGCCACGAGGTCGTAAGGTTCCAGTTGCACCTTCCATAGGAACATGCCACGCCCGTCCTGTCGCAGTGGCGACGTCGGACGCCGACCGGTAAGCTCATCGAGTCGGCAGCCGGCAGGCGAGTCGATGCGGACCCGAGCCTCGACGGCGAACGGTGCGTTGTTCACCGCGTAGGCATAGGTCTGGCCTTCGTGGTGAGCGTATCGGAACACGACCGGCTGTGATGGCAGGGACTGCTCCTCTACCCGATGGAAACGCACGGCGGGCAAGCGGCGGTATGCAGCCACGAAGTTGCCGAGCGCGGCCTCCTGACCCAGGGGTAGCAGCCAACCGCCCTCGAATAGCGAGGTCGAGTCCAGCTTGGCCATTGCGTTGGCAAACCGGCGGCGGTTCTCATACCCCGAGGGCGATATCTGCGCGAACAGCGCGGTATAGCTCGGCTGGAATGGGCTCTTGGCATCGAACGAACCAATCCGCGCCTTGTATGGTGGTTGGAAGAACAGGGCGGCCGGGGCAGGCTGCTGTTCAAACATCCGGTCGAACTCGGGCATCAGCGACAGTTCTTGCCCAACGGCCGGGACGCTGCTTCCCCTGACGGCCACGCATCGCTCGGTTCGGAGCAACACGGGGGCTCCTTCCTTTCGATATTGCTCGGCATCGACACCCACGCTCAGCAAGATGTCGGAGAGCGAGGTGCGGCCGATCAGCGTCGGGCGGAGTCGCTCTGAAAGCTCCTCGCTGGAGAACATTTCCGCTCCGGCCAAGTACAGCTTCGCTTCTGGGCGCGACGCGGTTACCTCGGCCTGAACGCGACGGTGGAAGGCATGCAGTTTCTCCGAACGCCAGCGCAGCCACGCCGACCGGTGCGGCTCGGTGGAAAAGAACCGAGCGCGTTCCGCGAAACGTCCTGGCCCTGAACCCGGCACACGAGTTCGGGTTTCCCGACTGAAGTGGGCGATGGTCGCGTCATCGAGTCCCCAATCGGGCCCCGGAAGCTGGGCGTAACCGTAGGCGGAAAGCTGCACGGCCAGCCCCGCGAACGACGGGTGATGTGCGTAGCGTCCAACAAGCTCGCGCACCACGTCGAGCATCGCCTCTTGCACGCGCGGGTGCAGTACGTTGTAGTAGGGACCGAGGCCACGCCGCGGCTGATTGACCCGAGGCCAAGGCTTCCCTTCCTCGCCAATCCATTCGATTCCATCGGCCTCCACGCCGCCGGCTCGCAACGCCTCCTCCAACATCGGAAGATGCGACCCGAACTCCACGCCCGGCACCAGACGTAAGTCATGCCGGTTGAACATTCGGAAGAGCATTTCCAGGACGTCTTTGCGGACCGGATCTTGTGCAGTAGTGAACAAGACACCCGTGTCGTACCGGGGAGTCGGCTCTACAATCCGGCTCGGATAGATCGTGCTACCGTCAGCCAGCACATTCACCATCAGCCCATTGTAACCTGCGTATTCCAGATACTCGATCAGCCGGGTTCCGCCTTCGTGAAAGGTTTGCCAATCGTTGAGTCCCCGCTCAATGCTTGCGTCGAGCGACTCCCGCGCGGAAAAGTTCTCGGGCAGCATGGGGCGATCCAAGTAGGCCGCCAGGAGTCGGTTGCCTGGCGACGCCGCAATGTCGGCCCGGGGCAGCCGCGAACCGGCCGCCAGGACGCGGATCTTCCCGTAGACGGCCGGATCGTTCGCTCGCAAGTTCGACATGAGCACCATGGGGGACGTCGTGCGAGGCCAAAAGACGAGTCGATGCCGCTGCCACCGCGGCGCCTCGTCGCCACTGGCGGACGTTGCCCCCACCTCCACGCCTGAGTCCAATCCAATGGGCATCAGGGCACCGGTCGCGTTTGGCTCCAGAATGCTGATACCAAGCGTTTGTGGTACGTCGTTTGGATAGTCGACCTCCAGCAGGTGTGGCTGGCCCGGATTGAGGATGGGCAGGGTGTAGGCTTCCCAGCTTACGTCTGGTGACTGACGACTGGGGTTCAGCCGGACGAGTTCACCCAGCGGATGCTGCCACCGTTGCACATTGCCGTTGCCAAGCGACGTCTTCCAAAGGCGCTGTACCTTCGGAAGCTGCGGCAGTTTGGCCAGCAGTTCCCACCAGCGGGGGTGAGCCGGATCGATCTCGACGACCGGTTGGAAACCCGACGTGTCATCGCCGGCGCTCGGCACGGTAGCCAGGACTAGCAGTTGCACCTTTCGCTCCGCCACCGTCTGCCGCCAATGCAATGGCCTTCGGACCGGATTCGGCCAGCCGGTACGCGTGACTGTCATCGTCAGGTCGTAGGTTCCCTCCTGGTCGGGTAGGGGAATGCTCAACGGGAACGCAACGGCCTGTCCCGCCCGGCCCTCGCGCTCCGTCGACCACAGCACCCGCGTACTCCTCGCTAGAGTCAGCTCGACCTTCACGACAAAACGTGCGTCGCTCGGTACCGATAACAGGTGCGGCTCGACGGTCAGTTCAAACGTCTCATCCGGGCCGAAGACAAGCGATGTGCGCTCCATGGTCACACGCAGGGCGTCCCCTGGCGAACGCTGCGCCAGTACCCGGTTGCCCCGCTCATCGAGCGGCTCGTTCACCGGCTTTTCGAGCAGGTCGGCCAGCGGCAGGTTGAACCGCGCGGCAAGCTCGGGATTATCACCCGGGCTGAGAATCAACTCGACCGAGGCGCTCAGCGGCGCGTCGACGACCACGTCAAACCCATCGTAGGTCCGAGCACTCCGCTGCCGGACATCCAGCCGACTGCCGTCCTGGGTAAGCCACATCGATCCAGGCTCATCGGCTTCGATACCAAGCGACTGATGCGATTGCAACACGCCCTGATCGATCGAAAGCGACCCCGTCCACAGCCTCGCCGCGCCGCCGCCCCATGCAATCCGCACGCGGATATTCTCCGCATGTACAGACGTCCAACTCACGGTGAGCGCCAAGAATAGCCCAAGCGCAGGCAGCGTCGGAAAGGCAAACGCTACACAATGGGCCTGGTGCCCATGAAGTCTCGAGTTTGTCGGACGTCCGTGTCCGATCATCCTTGATCCCGTTCGCGGGTAGGAGTTGCGCGACCTTGCGCTTCTTCGTTTTGCCGTGCCAAGAGCGACTGAAATGGTCGGGCAGCGCGCGACGCACCAGTGCTGTCGCGGACCGTTTGCGTAATCTTGGCGCAAAGAGACTGCGGATTATAACCGACCTTGCCCGGAGAAGCCTACACCGATATTGACGCTATTCTATCCGCCGCGTGAGAATGTCGGGAAGATGGATGGTGTGGCTTGTGTACCCATTTGAGGTGGCTTGAGAAAATTGGGCTAGGACTACGTCGAACTGTTCAACGACCTCGGCACAGCGGCTGGCCACGTTGTTGGCTTCCCACCGGTCGTCGGGCTTGACGAACAGCTCGGGGGACTCGGTTCGACGGAAGTACCACGCCGGAGTGCGCAACCCGTGCTCCGCGTTGGCGCCAGCAAGCACGACACACTCGCGAGTTGTATCCGCTTCTCCTCGGATGATGGGTAGTAGGCTCATTGGGCCGTTCAACTCGACGGTTGGTGCGCCAACCAATTCCAGTAGCGTAGCCGACAGGTCGGCAGGTTGAACCAGCTCGGGGCTTCGTGCCGCCGCTCCGCAACCATCGGGCAGACGTACAAGCGCCGGTGTTTGGATGAGTTCTCCGTAAAGTGGTAGGGCATCAAGCCCCACTTGCAAGTGCTCGCCAAGCGGAAAGCCTCGCGAGCCAAGCACTGCCAGGGCCGTATCCTCGCCGAGGGGGCAGTCGTCGAGCATTCCCAGGAGGCCGGCCAGGCATGCATCGAGCAGGGACACCTGGCCGGAGTACGCCTGGACAATGCCGAACAATTCGTCGGGATCGTAGTTGGGCTGGAGCTGCCGTCGCGGGATGGTCATGTCGAGGTAGGGCTCCGGATCGCCCGGCGAGGAATAGGCCGTGCGGTACTCCATGGGGGCGTCCCATATCCGTCCGAGGCTTCCGAGATGGCACCACAGAAAGAAGTCGCGTGGCGCGCGATCCAACCAATCGACAAGTTGGGCAAAGCAGGAGGCGAAGTACGTTTCTTCCAAGTGGGCGGCGAGCCTTTTCCCCTTGCGAGGACTGGCGGAATCGAACGCGACGATCTGATCAAACTCGACCGCCAACGGATGGGCTGAAACTGTCCCGTCATCGGTCATCAGAATTGGGGCGAGGCCGGCTTCGCGAACTCGGGCGGGAAACGACGCGCCCGGGCCCGACGTTGGGGCCAGTGCATGCTTGACGTGCCAGTACGAGTCGTATAGGCGATCGAGCCGCGGCGAGTCGACCAGCGCGCAATCCAACGTGAATGCCTGGCTTGCCAAGCGGTCGAACGCGGGTGTGTCAATCCACGAGTTCCCATAGGGGCCAAGAAAACCCGTATGAAGGCAGTCCAGAACGAGGCAAATCGTATTCATGCCTCAATTCTATCGGCCCACGCTCGTAGTAAGAAGAGCGGATTGCCCAACAGGTAGCGTCGGGCCTTGTCGGCTGGCTGCTGGAAGAGCCGCCACAGCCATTCGTGGCCCAGCCGTCGCAGCCACCGTGGGGCCCGGCTGACGTTCTCAGCCCAGAAATCGAACAGCCCGCCAACGCCCATGCATATCGGCACGCGCAGTTCCGCCAAGTGTTCGTGAATCCAGCGTTCCTGGCGAGGGTTGCCCATGCCTACCAGCAGAACTTCGGTCCGTGTTGCGCGGATCTGCCGGATTACGCTGGTGGATAGGCGTTCGTTTCGAAGGAAGCCGTGATGGAAACCTGTTTGGGTCCAGTTGGGAAAACGCACTTCTGCCATGGCGGCTGCCCGACGGATCGTTTCGTCGTCGGCGCCCAGCAGAAAGTAGCGTCGCCCGGGCGTGCTGGCGAGCAATTCTGGCACGAGGTCGGTGCCGTTCAAATTGTCGCACACGCGAACACCTTTCATGCGGGCGGCCCATCGCACCCCAGTGCCGTCGCCGAACACATGCGAGCCCGCGTTGAGCACCTTGCAGTAGCCTGCATCAGCCGCCGCCAGGTTCAACGTGTGCGCATTGACGAAGAAAATGCTTCGCGTAGATCCGTCGTAGCCCTCGATCATTTCGTGAACGAGTTGCACGGCCCGCGTTCGTGTTACATTGGCAATCTCAACGCCCAGGATACGGACCTTTGGATCGTTCGGTATCCAAGCTGGAGCAACCACCGAGACGGTAGGCGGTGAGAAGAGATCGGCGGTTGGCTGGCTTAGTTCGTTCATCAAGTCAATACGCTCCGCGACAGGTGATGACACTCAGCGGGGTGCGGACCAGCAGTGTCAGGTCGGTCCAAAAAGTCTGGTTCAGCACGTACCAGATGTCCATCCGCACCCAGTCCTCAAAGCCTACCTCACTCCGGCCACTTACCTGCCATAGGCAGGTAAGGCCCGGCTTGACCGCCAGCCGACGTCGCTGCCATGGTTCATATTTGGCCACCTCCCGGCCGATCGGTGGGCGCGGACCGACCAGCGACATCTCGCCCCGAAGCACGTTGATAAGCTGCGGCGTCTCGTCCAGGCTCGTCTTCCGCAGCCAGCGGCCGAGCCACGTAACGCGCGGATCGCAACGGTTCTTGAACACCGGCCCGTCCTTCTCGTTGCTTACGGTGTGCTGAATCCGGTCGGCGTCGAGACGCATGGTGCGGAACTTCAGCATGGTAAACGGCCGACCGAGGTGACCGATTCGGATCTGGCGATAAATGGGTCGCCCGCCGGTGGTGGCCCAAAGCACGGCGTAAAAGGCCAGCATGACTGGTCCCAACAAGCTTAGCAGCGCCAGGGCCCCGACGACGTCGAATGCCCGTTTGGCCCACTGGTAGCCCGCCGACAGGTTTCCCTCCGGCGCGACGAACTCGCGCCCTTCGGTAAGCTGCCGAATGGCCGGGGACACCGAGTCGGCGGCAACCGGCCGAATCCGTCGGACTTGGCGAATTGCCGGGCAGCCGCCGGCATAAGTTTTACGTAACCGTTCACCGGGGGACTGTCCCAATTTTCGCGGCACAAAGGGCGTTTTTGCCCAATGATCCTCCGTTTCCGCCGCGAAAATGGGACTGTCCCCTTCGCGTGAAGCGGAGAAAACTGCCTGCGCCGCCCCGTGAACGGTTACAGTTTTACTCAACCGCGACGGACTAAGTACCGGCAACGGGATATCCAATCCTAGTTCCGCCGCGACGGTGGCTGCTTGGCTTACCATGGTGCTTCCCCCTAAGTGCATTTACCCAAGGCTGGAAGGAAGCAAACCGCGCGCCTAGGCTGTTTTTTCGTAAATCGTCGTGGTGCTCGTCTTGCGCAACCCTAAGCCACAGAACGGTTTACCGTGCCTGCCGCAGCCGGGAGTCCTGGCGTCACACCGTCCCGCCATCCGTCTTGTTGAGAAAACGCAACGCGGCACGCTTCGTCGAGGCAACGGCAAAATCAGCTACAGGCGAGCTAATAATTGGGAACCAGAAGGGCAGTGAAGCCGGCTTGTTCAAAATGGTGGTCGCCAGTCAGTGCCTCGGTCAACCCATAGTCACAAGTGATCCGTCGTGCCGCTTGGCGAACTCCAGGGCCACCGGATGCGCCCGGTCTCTGAGATTCAGAATGGCAAAGAAATAGAAGCTGTCCGCAAACACACGGCTCATTGCTTCGGCGCTCCGTGCAAATAATGGTCGTGCTGTTCGGCCATGTCGGCAGGGAGGTCAGACACGGAACCCCAAAAGTATACCCGCGTCATCATGGATGTCCAACCAGAACACATCTCCAACCAGAACACGTCACGCAATCCTTTCACTCCCGC
>CAZASB010000042.1:7907-23087 GCA_964487655.1 uncultured Planctomycetaceae bacterium | reverse complement strand
GCAGCGGCTGTGGTACGCCGCCAAGACGCTGGAACACGGTTGGAGCCGAGCGGTGCTGACCGTGCAGATCGAAGGAGACCTTTTCGGCCGCCAAGGGAAGGCGATCACCAATTTCCCCGACCGGTTGCCGGCCCCCCAGTCGGACCTGGCCCAGCAGTCGCTGAAGGATCCGTATCTGTTCGACTTTCTGACGTTGCACGAAGAGGCCGTCGAACGCGACCTGGAGGCTGGGCTGATCGAGCACATCCAAAACTTCTTGCTGGAGCTAGGGGCCGGGTTTGCGTTCGTCGGTCGGCAGGTGCATCTGGTTGTCGGCGAGGACGATTTTTACGTCGACCTCTTGTTCTACCACCTGAAGCTGCGATGCTTCGTGGTCATCGATCTGAAGATGAAGCGATTCACGCCGGAAGACGCCGGCAAGATGAACTTCTACCTGTCGGCCATCGATTCGCAGATGTCGCACGCGAGTGACGCACCGGCCATCGGGCTTATTCTGTGCAAGGACCGCGACCGGATCATCGCGGAATACGCCTTGCGGGACATTGCCAAGCCGATTGGCGTCGCCCAGTGGCAAACCAGGCTGGTGCAATCGCTGCCCGAGACACTGAAAGGGAGCTTGCCCAGCATTGAAGAGCTTGAGGCTGAGCTTGGGAAGGAGGAAGGCCCATGAGCGATGAGCTTCCGTCCTTCCTCGAAGATCACATCTCCCAGATACCGGCTCTGCAACTGTTGCAAAACCTTGGCTGGCAATACCTTACGCCGGCCGAGGCGGTTGCGCCGCGAGGCGGGAAGCTGGGGAACGTGTTGCTCGAAACGGTCCTGGTCAACCAACTCCGCAAGATCAACCGCATCCGCTTCAAGGGCGGAGAGCATGAGTTCAGCGAGGCCAATATCCAGTCGGCCGTTCAAGGATTGAAGGACGTGCTCTATGACGGCTTGGTGCGGACGAACGAGAAGATCTACGACATGCTTGTGTTGGGCAGAAGTCTACAGCAGACCATTGCCGGCGACACGAAGAGCTTTCCACTACGGTATATCGACTGGAACCCGAAGACATGGCTGACCAATAATGTCTTCCACGTCGCCGAGGAGTTCGAGGTGGAGCGGCGAGGGAGCCACAAGACAAGACGGCCGGACATTGTATTATTCGTCAACGGTATTCCACTGGCGGTCATCGAATGCAAGCGGCCCGACTCGAAAGCCCCCATTGACCAGGCCATCTCCCAGCATCTTCGAAACCAGAGAGACAGTACGAAGGCCGCGGACCCCAATGTTATATTCAAGGTAATCGACCCAAACGACGTGGACAAGGAGGAGCGAGAAGCGCAAGAGCCCGAGATTCCCGATCTATTCATCCATGCGCAACTTCTGCTGGCCACCTCAAAGAACGAAGCCAAGTACGCAACCACCGGCACGCCGACCAAGTTCTGGGCCGTATGGCGAGAGGAGGTGGATCAACAGTTGGCTCCGCTGGTGAATCGGCCGCTTGGGCCCGAGCAGAAAGACCGGCTGTTTGCCGATCGTTACCGGTGCGTGCGAGTCCAATTCGATGGGCTGGAGAAGGAGTCACGCGAGGTCACGGCCCAGGACCGGACATTGTATAGCCTATGCCGCCCGGAGCGGCTGCTCGACTTGACGTACAACTTCGTGCTGTTCGACGCCGGAGAGAAGAAGATTGCACGATATCAGCAGTATTTCACGGTCAAGAACATTCTGGAGCGGATTCGGCAACGCGACGAAGACGGCCGGCGGCTGGGCGGGGTGGTGTGGCACACGCAAGGCAGCGGGAAGTCGTTGACGATGGTCATGCTGGCGAAGGCGATCGCCCGGGAAAACCTGCCGGACTACAAGATTGTTCTCGTTACCGACCGCGTGGACCTGGATGATCAGATTTATCGGACGTTCGCGCACTGCGACATGGAACCGTATCAGGCGCGTAGTGGAAAAGACCTTGCCAAGCAACTGTCCGGTCCGAAGAGCCGCATTGTCACGACAATCATCGACAAGTTTGAGTTCGCACTGTTAAAGGGCAAGCTGAAGAACGAAAGCGACAACGTGTTCGTGCTGGTTGACGAGAGCCATCGCGGCCAGTACGGGCTGATCCATGGCCGTATGCGGAAGGCCCTGCCGAACGCCTGTTTCATCGGCTTTACCGGCACGCCGGTCAGGAAGAGGGAGAAGGACACCGTCAAGAAGTTTGGCGGCCTGATCCAGCCCACCTATTCGATTCGCCGGGCCGTGGAGGACAAGGCCGTCGTGCCGCTGTTGTACGAGGGCCGGGACGTTGAACAGCGGGTGGACCGCGAGAGCATCGACCGATGGTTTGAGATTATCACGGCCAATCTGACCCAGGAACAGAAGGCCGACCTGAAGAAGAAGTTTACCACCACCGACCAACTGAACAAGGCCGGGCAGAAGATCCGGGAAATCGCGCTGGACATCAGCATGCACTACTGCGACAACTGGCAGGGGACGCCGTACAAGGCCCAACTTGTCACCCAGGACAAATCGACTGCCTTGCTCTACAAGAAGCACCTGGACGAGTTTGGCATGGTCTCGTCGGAAGTGCTCATTTCGAGACCCGACGATCGGGAGGGCAACGAGGAAGTCGAGGAAGAGAACCTGCCGGCCGTGCAGCGATTCTGGAAGAAGATGATGGCCAAGCACGGAAGTGAGGATCAATATAACAAGAACCTTATCAACGGATTCAAGCACGGCGACGATCCGGAGATTATCATCGTGGTGGACAAGTTACTGACCGGCTTTGACGCGCCACGCAACACGGTGCTCTACCTCACGCGGATGCTGAAGGATCATACGCTCTTGCAGGCGATTGCCCGGGTGAACCGACTTTGCGACGGCAAGGATTTTGGCTACATCATTGACTATCGGGGCGTCTTACAAAACCTCAACAAGGCTTTCGACCTGTACGGCAAGATGGAGGAATATGACGCGGCCGACCTGGAAATGGCGCTGGTGGACGTGTCAGAGGCTATCGACAAGCTGCCGCGGCGGCACACGGACCTTTTGAACGTATTCCAGAGTATCAAGAACAAGTATGACGAGGAGCAGTATGAACGACTGCTTGCGGCCCCCGAAGCACGCGAGAGGTTTTATGAGTGCTTGCGGGAGTTCGGCAAATCACTGGCGATAGCGCTGTCTTCGACGCGGTTCATGGAACAGACGCCCAACGCGAAGATCGAGAAATACCGCAAGGACTTGGCGTTCTTCATGCACTTGCGCTCGAGCGTTCGCCGGCGGTATGCGGAGGTGGTTGACTTCAAGGAGTATGAGGCGAAGATTCAGAAACTGATCGATACACATGTTTCCACGGGGAGCGTCGAGACGGTCACCAACCTCGTGGATGTCTTCGACAAGGACGCCTTTCTTAAGGAATTGGAGAAGATCGAAGGACTGGCTTCGAAGGCGGACACGATTGCCTATCGAACCAAGCGGACCATCGAGGACCGGATGGAGGAAGACCCTGCGTTCTATCGGAAGTTCTCCGAGATGCTGGAAGCGGCCATCCGGGCATTCCGCGAAAGGCGACTGGCGGAACGAGATTATCTGACCAAGGTCATCGACATCGCCGATTCGATTCGCACGCGGAGGGGCGAAAACCTTCCCGAAGCGATTCGACAAAGAGACGTTGCCAAAGCGTTCTATGGCGTTGTGCGGGAAGCAATCGCTTCCCATCAAACCGATGATGACATGAAGGAAATCGTGGCGGAGACGGCCGCCCGGATCGACGATGCCATTTTGCGGGAAAAGATCGTCAATTGGACAACCAACATGGACGTGCAGAACAGAATGCGAAACGACATTGAGGACGCGCTTTTCGACCTGAAGAACAAGACCGGATTGGATCTCGCGTTCGACGAAATCGACAAGATTCTGGATGATTGCCTCGATGTTGCACGGAGGAGGTATCCCGAATGATCGAGAACGGCCAACCGGATGGCGGCCACGTGCTTTGCCACGGCGGGAAGCGGATTCCCTTTCGCGTTGAATATCGCAAGCGGAAGAGGCTTGCGATTACGGTTCATCCCGACATGCGGCTGGAGATCGTCGCTCCGGAAGGGAGCGTCACGGAGCGAGTGCTGCAGCGAGTCGAGAAGCGAGCCGGGTGGATTCTCCGGCAATGGCGGTATTTTGAGCAGTTTCAGCCGACACTACCCGGCCGGCGATATGTATCGGGCGAAACACACGTTTACCTTGGCCGGCAGTACCGTCTGAAGGTTCACAAAGGATCACCGGAGCAAGTGAAGCTCATTGGCCCGTTTCTGCACGTTTGGAGCGCGGACCGCGACGATCACGAACGAATCAAAGCGCTGGTGGATCGCTGGTATCGCGAGCACGCCGAACGAGTCTTGGAACACCGCTTGCAGGTTTGTCTGGAGCAGCGTCCTTCACTGAGGCCGACCCGTCGTCCCCGCGTGACGCTCCGCAGAATGACGCACCGCTGGGGAAGCTGCACCAAGGCCGGCAACATCCTTCTGAACACGAATCTCGTCAAAGTGCCCGTCCATTGTATCGACTATGTCATTGTCCATGAACTGTGTCATTTGCATATTCGCAACCACAGCCCCGGATTCTATCGCCTATTGAGCCGGTGCATGCCTGACTGGCAAAAGCGAAAGCAGCGGCTGGAGGGTTTTGAGGTCTGACCACCGCGCCGCCATGTCAGAGGCGCGCCCCACCGAGGACCTCGACTGCCCGTGGCCCCGTCCCGGTCGGGTGTCGGCACGCGAAACGCGCCATGGGTTGACTGATTGGCGGAAACCGCCTGGACAGGCAATGTCCTCTGCAATAGAACCCGACTCATGGGGGATCGCGTTCCCGTCTCCGATCGCCGAACTCCGGCTTCTCCGCCGCGACAGCGCGTCCCCAACTGCCAGCCTCCAACTCCCAGGCCTGCGGTGGCCCGGTTTTCTGCCTTGCAGACCGCGTCCGATCTGCTAAACTCAGATACGTGTACAAATGTTTCGAACGTACGCGCATCGATAGCGATCAGGGCAAGCGTGGACTGGTGACGATTAGAGCGGCTGTTTTCCGTTCGGCGCCTCTTCCCCGAGCGGATGACGTGCGCGGTGTGCAGTGGCAGGAGAACTGGGCGGCAAAAAAGATGAAGACGTTGTGGATGTGTGTGGGGGGAAGGCTGGAAGATCGGAGTTGGGGGGGCGTCGGGTCTCTGGAACGGCCAGGGGGAGAGGTGCATGGTAAATGTGGAAAACCGGGAAATTGCCACCCAAAATTTGGGAGCTGGAAGCTATAGGAGCTGGGAATTGGGGGGAAGAGGTGTCAGGTATCAGGTGTCAGTAACTGCCACGCGGTCAGAGGGTAGAAGTGGGGGGCGGTGTGGAAAACACGAAAACTGCCACCCAAAAATCAGGTGTCACTTGACAGTGACACGTTCGCGCGTGGGGCGTGCGGACAAGGCAAATTGCCTGCCCTTGCGTTCCCGGTTTCTGCCGCCGTACGAGACACTCGATTGCGATTACCAGTACCAAGGTCGCATCGCCTGTCCCTACGTTCTCTCAACCGGGTGAGATGAAAGCAACATGAACAACGATCAGGTCCACGCCGTGACCGGGGCGTTTGGCTATTCCGGCCAGTACAAGCTGCGGCCGATCCACGTGGATGACCTTGCCGCGATTGCCGTGGAGCAGGGGAAAGGCCGGGAGAATCGCGTTATCGACGCCATCGGGCCGGAGACGTTCACCTACCGAGGACTTGCCGAGTCGGTAGGCGGGATTATCGGCAAGCGCCGCCCCATCGTATCGGTTCCGCCCTCGGTCGGTTACGCCGCCGGCTGGCTGATCGGCAAATGCGTTGGTGACGTGATGATCACGCGCGAAGAGATTGCCGGCTTGATGGCAAATCTCCTCTACGTGGACGCCCCGCCTGCCGGCACGACGAAACTGACCGACTGGGCCCGAGATCGAGCCGCCACCTTGGGGCTGCACTACACGAGCGAACTTGCCAGGCGAAAAGACCGACGAACACGGTATCGAAGCAATTGAGCCGGCAATCGCCCGGAGGGCGCGAAGACGAGGTAGATAAGCGAACGCCGCCAGCGTGCTTGCTATCGGTTGTCGAGGAGGAGGGGGGAAGTCGAGCACGGGTAGGAGTACGATTTCCCGGCGTCGCCATTCCCTTCCCGAGACCAGGGTTGTCTTGCGTGTCGTCCAATGGTAAACTCAGCCCGACTGGAGGAGACCGATGCCTCCCCGCGCGTTGTCGAACGAGGATTGTACGGTGCGCGTAACCGTTCACGGGGCGGCGCAGGCAGTTTTCGCCGCTGTATGCGAAGGAGACAGTCCCATTTTCGCGGCGGAAACGGTGGATCATTGGGAAAGAACGCCCTTTGTGCCGCGAAAATTGGGACAGTCCCCCTGTGAACGGTTACCGGCGCGCTGAGATGATGGAACACGAGCACTTCATCCCTTTCCGAAAGGCAGCCATCTTCCAGATGTGCCTGGAGGACGGAAGGCTTGACGCGGCGCGGCAGCAGGAGTTCGGCGAGTTCGCCACCATCCTCGACGCCTTCTTTCACTACGAGTATCACGCTCGGCTGGAATCGCTCAAGGACAGCTACGCGCCTTTCGATCCCGATCGGGACACTCGCATGACGAGCGAAGAGCGCTGTGCCGAGCATCGGGCCGCCGCGCACGAACAGTTCGCCCGCACATTGCGCGAAATCCTGGAAAAGGCCAACTATCGGCAAGTGTCGCGAGAGGAGATCGGCGAGGCGATGGTGCGGGAATCGCTGTTCAAGCTCCAGCTTCACATCGACTTCGACGATTTCGAGGAGATGCTGCTCTTCCGACGAGGCGAAGAGATGCGAATCGAGGAAATGACCTACTTCTTCGGGCTTCGCAAACGGAAGATCGAGGTTCCCACGTGGTTGCGGGTGGTGCTCTATGTGCAGTTCAAAGACCGAGCGTGGTTCGCGGCGAAACATCGCAAGGCCGAGATGTTCGAGCCCGGCTCCACCATCCTGAAACTCTTTCGCACAGTCCCTCGCTATGACCTGGAAATGCTGCTGCCGAACACGGAAGTGCGGATGCGGATGCTGGACAAGGTGTGCGTGGGCGTACCGGCAATCGTCGGCGGGATCGTCGTCCTGGTGACGAGGCTGGGGGCCGTGCTTGGGCTGGCGGCGGCCCTGGCGCTCTTCTATCTCGGTGTCAGCAGGGAGCGGCCGGTGATTGACTCCGCCCGCCTCGTTGCCCTGGGCACCGGCATGACGGCCCTTGCAGGCTTCCTCTTCAAGCAGTGGTCGAACTACAAGAACCGAACCATTCGGTTCATGAAGCTGCTGACGGAGAATCTTTACTTCCGCAATCTGGACAACAACCGGGGCGTGCTCCACGCGCTGGTGGACGAGGCCGAAGAAGAGGAGGTGAAAGAGGCCGTCCTCGCGTACTTCTTCCTGCTCATCTCCGAGAACCCACTCACTTCGGATCAACTCGACAACGCGGTTGAATCCTGGTTCCAGGACAAGTGGGACGAGGGGCTCGACTTCGAGGTGGACGACGGCCTGGCCAAGCTCGTCCGGCTTGGACTTGCCGAAGAAAAGAACGGCGTCTTCTCCGTCCTTCCGCTTCCATTGGCCAAGCAGCGTCTTGATTACCTGTGGGACAACTTCTTCGACTACAACCATGCCATGGCGACGACGCGAGTAAACACGACCCGCGCGAATCGGGAACAGCCTCATGTACCCCTACCGGAATGGCATGCGCGACAGAAACTGGGAACCCGGTTACCCAGCCATGGAAATCGCTTGCCAAAGCACCACGGCGATGCCCAAGGGGATTAGGTACCAGGCGAACAACGCGAGCCGTCCTTGACGCAACCAGCGCAGGAGCCACCAGAGGGCGAGTAGGCTTACGGAGAAACTCACCAAGCCGCTGGTGACCAGTAAGTTCACCGGGGTCTGGCCGCCGCCGTGACGCAGCAAGCTGAGGACTTCCAACAGTCCGCCGCCGGCAATGGCTGGAATGGCCAGCAGGAAGGAGAAGACGGCCGCTTCGTCACGCCGGAGTCGGCAGCCCAGGCCGGCCGCAATCGTGCTCCCGCTTCGCGAAACGCCCGGAAGAATGGCAAATGCCTGCAGCAAGCCGATCACCAGCGCGCGGCCATGGCTCAGTTCCCGGCAGGTGAGCGTCCCCTCGTCGCGCCGCGAGGCCCAGAGTAGCAGGACGGCGGTGACGGGGAACATGAGCCCGGCCACCAGCGGGTTTTCCAAGGCGGCTTCCATCGCGTCGCCAATGGGTGATGCCTTCAGCAGTAAGCCAACGGCAACGGCGGGCAGCGAGCCAACAACGAGCAGTCCAATCACTCGGCGGTCGCGGCCCAGCAGGGCGAAAATCCGCTGCCGAAAGAAGACAAGGATGGCCGCCAGCGAGCCGATATGCAGTACGATGTTGACCGTGAGTTTCTCGGTAATTGTGATGCCGAACTGATCAAACAGCGAGGCGCCTACAATGACGTGTCCCGATGAGCTGACGGGCAGAAACTCCGTAATACCTTGGATAACGGCCAACAGGAGGATTTGAAGCCAAAGCATCGCGAGGTCTCTCGTCGGGGTCAGTAGTGGATCGGGAACGGAAACCGCGGTCGGTCGCGACGTTATCGGACTAGAGGTCGCCGCGGCCGGCTCGTCCGAGTCTTGCAAGTGGCGGGTTTCATTGAACGATAGAACCTTGACTATTCGGATAATTGGGGAATTGCGTCCGGCAATCGCGTTTCGTGGCGGAAGATCGCCGCTACTGCAGCGCCTTCTGGAGTTTCTCGTACTTGGCGCGTTCCAGCGGCTGGAGCATTTCGCTCTTCAACCCCTGGGCGCGGGCCTTGGCCATCGATTGGGCGGCGCCTTGTTTCTTACCTGCCCCAAAGAGGATCTGCGCGCGGTGGAACAGCCAGACCGGCGAGGCATTCTCGGCGATTGCCTTGTCGATGTCCATCAGCGCCTTGTCGTATTCACCCCGTGCCTTGTAGATGGTAGCCCGGGAGTCGAGCAAGGCGGCGATGGGGCCGGCGTCCTTGATCGCCCGATTGATCAATTGCGCGGCCTCGTCCAGCTTGGTCCCCTGCAAGGCGAGTAGTACGGCCAGGTTGTTCAGCGAGATGGCGTGGTCCGGATGGGCGCGGAGCACGTCGCGGTAATGTCGCTCAGCTTCGGCGTAGCGGCCCTGCTCGGTTCGCACGTCGGCCAGAAGGAGGTGTAGTGGGATGGAATCGGCATCCTTTTCGAGCGCCCGGTTGACGATGTGTTCCGTTCGCTGAACGTGCGACCCGGTGGCGGCGTCGCTCTTGAGCAGAAGGGCCGCCATCTGAGCGAGGCTCGCAGCGTCGAGGGCACTCCATCGCCGTTCGAACATGTCGACCGCTTCCGCGGTCCGGCCCTGGCGGGCAAGGAAGGCGGCTAGTAGGAGTTCATGCTCGGGTTGCACCTGGACATACCGGCGGTATAGGGCTTCCGCCGCGTCGGTGAACTGGCGAGTCCACGTGTTCTGCTCGGCCTCGCGCAGCCGGCCAATGAACTGCTCTAGCACGCCGGCCACCACGCGCAATCGCACCGTGGCATCTTCCGACTCGGCGCCCTTTCGGTCCACGAACTCGTTGAGCAGGTCGAGAACCTGTTGGTATTGCCCGCCGCGGAAGAGAGCCTCCGCTTGCAGGCTGACAGTGCCGAGGTTATTCGGAGCGACGGCGAGGAGTTTGTCGAGGTGTGGCTGGGCCTCCGTGGTTTCCCCCTGCTTCAGCATGGCTTCGACCAGCGCGGCGAGGTAGCGTAGCTCTTCGGGATGTTCCGTCACAAGTTCTTGCAGCAGGGGCCTGGCCTTCGCCCAGTTGTCGGCGGCCAGGTACAGTTGCGCGAGCCCGAGAACGTCTCCCGGCGTTCGCTGACCTTGACTGGCCACCATCTGTTCGAGCGACTCGATGGCCTTTTCGCGAGTTGCACGGCTCGGGTGCGCCTGATCGAGGGCGACCTTCATGCGGCGATCGGTCTCGTTGTCGCCGAGTTTGAGGTTCTCGTCGATGAGCTTGGTGGCGTCCATCAGGTTCTGATAGCCGCCGCGCGCGGTCAGAGCGCGCGCCAGCATGCGCCTAGCCCATCGCCGGTCTTCGTTGCCCACGTCCATCTGATCGCCCTTGAGGATGCGTTGCGCCAGTTCTTCGGCCAGCCGCGGCCGGTTGGTGCGCCAGTAGAACTCGGCCAGGGATCGCGAACGGAGCGGATCCCCGGGCTTCGCCTTTACGGCCGCCAGGTATTGCGGTTCCGCTTGCCCCGGCTCGCCCAGCAACTCGTAAGCCGAGGCCAGCACGAGTGGAAGCTGTTGCTCGGACACATGCTCCTTGATTGGCTCCAGTTGGGCCACGGCGCGGTCGCGTTGCCCCGTTCCCACGTAAAACTGCACGAGGGAAAGCTGGGCGTCGGGGGCGTCTTCGGCCAGTTCCACGGCCTGGCGAAACGCGCGCTCAGCTTCACCCCAGAGCTTCTCGGCCGCCTTTTCATTTCCCGCCGTCTTCTCGCGCTGTCCGATTCCGGCGGCAAGTCGACCGAGCCAGAGGTGGTCGGCGTGATCCTTGGAGTCGGCTGCCGCGCTCCTGGCGTGTTCGAGGGCCTGCTCCAGTTGCCCCACGTTCGCAAGCACACCGCCGCGCAACCGTTCGAGGTCGGCGGACAGGTTCGTCCCGAGCCGGTCCAATTGCCGTATGCGCTCCTGGACCTCGTCCAAGTGTCCCTGCTTGGCGAGAAGCTGAATGAAGCGGCGATACGCGGCGGCGCTCGTTTCCCCCATGTCAACCGCGTCCCGGTAGCGTTCAAGCGCCTCCTCGTATCGGCCTTGTCGCTCGTGGATACCCGCAGCCAGCAGGGGCACGCGCGACCAACGAGGCCGTTGTTCCGCGGCTCGCTCCAGGAAGGCCAGGGCTTGGTCGAGCCTCTTGTCCGAACCGTCCTTCACGCCAAGGGTCAGAACGACCGCTTGGCCGTAGAGCCATTGGGGGCCTTCTCCCTGAATGTCCTTGATCGCGGCCAATTGTTCTTTCATCGCGGCCGGATCGTTCTCTCGCATCGCCTGCTCGAACAGGGCCACGCGGACTCCCAGGTTGTCTGGCTGCTCCTGGACGAGTTGAAGGGCCGTCTGCTTCAAGAATTCCCAATCGCCAATCTGTTGGGCCGTGCCAATCAATCCGAAGAGGAGCTGCTGACGCTGCTGCTCCGTATAGTGATCGATGCCGTCAGCCAGTTTTCGAATCTGGTCGGCAGCCTTGGCGCCATCGCGACCAACGAGGTAGCGCGCTCGCGCGAGGCGAAGCAGCATGGCGTCCTGAAACCGATCCTTGGCCTCCGCGAGAAGCTTGTCGGCGTCGTCCCATCGCTTGGCTCGCACGACCAGGGCGATTTGCGTGAGCCAGAGCCCGAGTTCGTCCGGCTTCTTCGCCAGGGCGTCGCCAACGAGTTTCTCGGCGGCCGTCGCCTGATCCTGTGCCAGGAGCATTTCCGCGCGCAATCGAACCGCGTCCAGCGAATCGGGATCCACCTTGTCGAGATCATCGAGGGTACGGCGGACCAGCGCCCAATCTCGCTGGTCGGCCGGGAGTTGCAGGGTACGCAGGATGCTCAGTCGCGCGTAGTGGGCCAGTCCGGCGGGGGTGGGGTCGGCCATGCGAAGCATTTGTCCGAACTCGCCGACCGCATCGTCGAACTCGCCGCTGGCGGCCATGAGGTCGGCCAGGGCGGCCCTGGCCGGCCCGAACACGCGATCAATGCTCAGCGCATTCCGATAGGCGGTCTCGGCCTGCTTCCGGTCGCCCAGTTGCTGGTAGCCGCGGCCGCGCCAATAATCGGCCTGCTTGACCAAGTTGGGCCACTCGGCAAGTTGACTGCGAATCCGTTCAAACTTTTGGACCGCGTCTTGCCACTGTCGCTTCTGGACCGCGATACGCGCTTCCAGGTAGGTAATGCGGGCGTCGGAGAACTTCGTGCCTCGAAGTTCCTTCACAATCTTCGCCGCCTGATCGATTGAATTACCGTCGACGAGCAAATTGCCAAGGTACCACAGCAACTGCGGATCGCGCCGCGTGGCGCCAAGCCCCTGCTGGATCAGCGTTACAGCCTCGTCGCGGTTGCCCTCGCGCAATGCGACGTCGGCGGCGATGGCGTACATGGGGATGTGCTCGGGATGCTTTGTCATCCCCTCGGCGGCGTACCGGCGAGCCGCCGGCAAATCGCCGCGACTGAGTTCACACTGCGCCACCAGCCATAGGCTGTCCCGGTTGTCGGGGGCCAACTCAATCGCCTTGTTTGCTTCGACGACGGCTTCCTCGAACGCTCCGGCCGATTGGAAGTAGTTTCCGGCCAGCAGCATCGCGTCGAGCGAATCTGGATTCGCTTGGATCATTGTGCGAATCCACTCGTCGGCGCGTTCTCCCTCGCTCAACCGAAACCGCAACACAATCGCAAGGTAGCGATAGGCTTGCAGTTGCGCCGGATTGTGCTCGACGGCCGTCTCCAGGCTCTTGACGGCTTCCCGGTTCTTGCCGTCCATCAACTGGCAGACCCCTAGCAGCTCGAACAGCTCGGCGTTCTCCGGATCCTCCTTCAGCAGGTACTTCCGCAAGTGAGTCTTGGCGTCCTCAAACCGGCCAAACGCCATCATAATATCAATCAGCTTTCGCCGTGCCTTCGATCGACTCGGCTCCAAGCGAACGACCTTTTCGAGCGAACCAAGCGCTTGCGGGTATTGGAGCACGTCCATCTGGAGGCCGCCCAGTTCTTCCAGCGCGTCCACATCGTTGGGCCGCATCCGCACGAACCACGTGTAGTTGCGCACCGCGGTCTGGAGCCTATCCTGCTTCCTGGCGACTTCTTCCTCGGAGTCGCCCTCGATCGTCTCGGCCTCGGCGAGCGCCTTGCGCGCCTGCTCAAGGAAGACGCCGGCATTGCGCCGAACCTGATAGCGATGCAGACCATACACGGCCACGCTCAAAACGACCACCGAGACCGCGAGTATGACGAAGAGCCGAACGTTGAGTGTTTTCATCCGGTTACCTTTGCGCTGTTAGACCGATTAGAATTCATTATATCACGCCGGTCTCTTCCAGCCAGCGGAGAAACCTGCATAACCGGCATGGATTATCCTTGCCTTATACCTTCTTTCACCGAGGCGGTGAACATTCGCCGGGTTACCCGGCCTGGGAATGGTTGTTCGGGATATCTCGAATGCTCCGAATGCAACCACTTCGCCAGGCGGCCAATCCCTGCCGGCTCCGGTTCGCACAAGGGCTCGCGAAGGATTCAATGGCCCGTTTTGACGTAGCGAGGACAAGGCCGTGAAAGAGGGCAAGCGAGGGTTATCGCGAGCATGCCCCGCTCCATGCAGCGAGAAATCGACCGGTGCCAAGTCATGACCACGCCTGATCTCGCCTCGTCTGCCGGCGATGCCGCGACGAACCGAGGAGTGCGACAACCAGAAGCCCGGCCCCCCCAAGAATCGCTCCCGACGGCTCCGGCACGGCAAGAATACTCAAGACGCCAAAGTCAATGTTGGTGTAGGGAACTTCGTAAGCGTTGAAACTGAAGCGAATACTCTCCGCATTCTTCAAGACATCGAACGGATTGCCCGAGGGACTGCCTGGAGGATCGGCGAATGCAAAATCTCCGAAGGGCAGTTCGTAGCTCGTTGCGGTAACACACTCCGCCAGATCAATTGCGTGGATGGCTTCTGTTCCCTCGGTATCGGTGACCGTAGTGACCAATCTTAGGAAGTCGCCGAAGCCGGGATCCAGGCTGCTGAAACGAACCACGAACATGGAGTTCTCGCCGCCGCCGGTTAGATCGATGGCCCCGGGGTCCGAGAAATACGTCAGATCCAGCTGGGCCCCTTGCGTGCCAAAGGTCGCAAGATGCAACTCGCCGGAAGGCATCCAGCCAACCGCCGCGTTGAATGGGAACGGACCATCGCCGACCACTTTGGCGAGCAGCTCCCTCATGCCCTGCCCGCCCAGTATCCCAACGCCGGAATCCTGACGGAAATACGGATTATTCGGATACCCAGGCCCCATGGAGGCAAGCCCTGGAACGTAGAAAACAGAGCCGTCGCCTGGGGTCAGAAAACTGTCGACAACGAGCCCGGCATGGGCATGGCTCGGCAGCCCGATCGCTAGGCCGAGACATACACCCAGGGTCAAAATGCCAGCGAGAAAAGCTAACTCGTTTGATCGCATTGCCGTCTCCTCGGTAGCCATGGAAGTCGTGCGGCTACCGTGTACGTGGTTGCCCGAAGCACAAAAGGGATCGGGTTCGCCATCGCACTCCCTAGTATCCATTTTAGTCGGATCGGGAAAAATGTCAAAGATTCGGCACGTTTGGTTCGTCCGCCAGCTTTTTTTTGGCATTTCAAGCCACCTATTCGGTGGGATTTTCGCGGTATGTATGTTGCCACGGAGACTGGCATCCCACTCCCCAAAACCTTTACGCGGCAAGACTGCTCCGACCCATTCTCCGTTTACAACCGTTGGTTCTTGCCCTTGTTGTATCGGTTCTTCGGGTTTTTGGACCGGCTTGTTCCGGATGTACCGGAAACCCCTAATGCGGTTGGATTGCGACCTTTTCCTGCTCGGTCCATACGCGCCGATTGCCACGCGCGGGGTACGCGAGAACCGCGCGGGAGCAGCTAGAATGCGCTAATAGTCGGCCAGTCGCGCGACGATGCTGGTTTACGAGTGTCGGATGGAAGGACACTGAACCGAGTGAAAGAAAGGAGTCTTGGAATATGACTGTTCTTCGATTTTCCGGAGTGATTGCCGTTGTGGCCTTGCTCGGCGCAACGGCATTCGGCCAGTACGGGTTGTATGGGTCGCCCGACTTGGTGGAACTCCCGTCCACCCAGAGCGCCTCGCCGGTATCCACCGTGGGCTACGCCGTGCCGACATTCCAGCCGCACGCGGCACAGCCTCGGCAACCAATTTGGCAGCAACCGCAAGCGCAACCCTCATTCCCTGTTGCGCGGCGTCCCTTGCTGCAACCGACGCCTGCCATGCCACAACAGTATGCCGTGCCACGGCCGCGGTATGTTGCGGCGCCGCAATTCGCCGTGCCGCGTTATGCGGCGCCGGGCATGGTGCAACCGCATCCGGCGGTCGCCAATTCCTACACGCCGGAGG
>CAZASB010000042.1:0-7807 GCA_964487655.1 uncultured Planctomycetaceae bacterium | reverse complement strand
GCGCCGGGCATGGTGCAACCGCATCCGGCGGTCGCCAATTCCTACACGCCGGAGGCGCCCAATCCGGCCGAGCAGTTGCAGCCGGCCATTCCCGTCCCGCCCACGCCGCCGGGCATGTCCGATCCCAGCCCATCGCCAGGCGATGCCGTTACCATGTCCGAGGCAACCATGTCGGGCGAATACCTTGACTACAACACTGGCTGGGGCTGCAACACCGGCTGGGGCTGCGGTGGCGGATCGCCCCAAACATTCTCCGGCTACGGAGCGCCGTGTGGTGATGGCTTCGGCTACTACGCGCCAGGTCCGACATGTGAAACCGGCTACCAGGAATCCCCTTGGTATGGCGGGGTCGCGGCCCTATTCCTCAGTCGCAATAGCGCCAACCGTCTATGGACCAGCTTCGAACACGGCAACGAGTCCAACCAGTTGATGCACTCCGATAGGATCGGGCTCAAGTGGCAGGCGGGCGCCGAGGTGAAAATCGGCCGCCGCTTCGGCGCGTGCTGTGATTCCTGGTGCGATCCTTGCGGTGGTCTCGGCTACGGGCAGCCATGGGCGCTCCAGGCAACCTATTTCACCATCACGCCGTTTAGCGGCTACCATAGCGTGACGAACGCCAACGGCGTGAGTTCGGTCTTGACCGTGGGGAATGTCTTTTTCCACGGCGAGCATGCCACCGATTGGTTCGATCAGGCGCAACAGCATCAGCTCTGGCGCCGAAACGAAATCCACAACGTCGAGATCAGTTTCGTCCGCTCGAACCTGCCCTGGCTATCCGGCAGTCGGTTCGACTGCGATTTCGAGTTCGGCATTCGGTACTTCCGCTTCTGGGAGCAGCTAATGTTCGGAACGCTTGCAGGCACGGGGCGAGTGGATGACACGTGGGCTCAGCGAGCCTACCTGGAAGACAAGGTCAGCAACGATCTGCTCGGCTTCCAGTTTGGCGTTAACATGGGTTATCAAATCCATCCGTCGTGCAGGCTCTTCGCGACACCGAAGTTCGGCGTGTACAACAATCACATCGACCATTACTTTGCTGCCCGCCTGAGCGACGGCACGATTGGGACCGTCACCAGTCCGGCCGGAGAATCGTTCCCGTCGCAGTCGAGCGACAACGTGCTGTCGTTCCTAACGCAGATCGACGTGGGATTGGACTGGCAGCTCACGCGGCGGCTGTCGGCTCAGGTGGGGTATCGCGCGATCATCGCGACGGGCATCGCCCTGTCGGATCACCAGATACCGCACTTCGTGAACGACATTCCGGAGTACCGCGATATCAAACACAACGGCGACTTGCTCCTACATGGCGCCTTCGCCGGAGCGACATTCAACTACTAGGCTTGGAGCGGAAACGTAGAGCCGTTGTGCCGGGGCCGGTCGTAGCGACCAGCCCTGGTCACTTCGGCATAACCGGGCAACTGCAACACGACGCGTCGCATCATGCCGCCCCCCCCGGCGATCGCGGGCCCGTCAGGTTAAACCTGACGGGCCCGTGCTATTTATGTGGGACGGCAAGACGGCAAGGGAATGCCTCGGTGTTCGACAACTTTCAGTCTCGACAAAAGGTTGCTGTAGCTGGCCAGTCACGGAACCGGCTGGGACAAGCCCAGCGGGGAAGGATGGGAATGGACACGTGTTGCTGTAGCTGGCCAGTCGTCCATCCATCGGGGCGAGCCCGGCGGAGAAACGCACGGGCGCAGCTCCAATACGGACCCTTACCTGCCCGATGGTTCGCTAAATCCCACTTTGCAGTTCTCCTGGCATACTCCCCCCGGCTCGCCATGCGCCGATGGTTGGGGTATCGTATTGGAGGCTGCCCGAATCGGTCGGCGTTTGGACCGTGAAACCATCGCCTCGTTCGCACCCATGACCACCACCGAGCAAACGACACGCGAGGAGGGAGCGCGTTGGCCCCAGTCTGCCGTAAACGCGTTTCGGTACGCCGGGACGCTGTACAGGCGGTCGGCATCGACCAGACTAACCCGCGAAGGTTGGTATTACATGGTCGTTTTCGCGCTCGTGCTCGGTGGGGCTGTCGTACGCGAGGTGAACCTCCTGTTGATCCTGGCCGGCATGATGGCAGGCCCCATGCTGCTCGGCTGGTGGGCAATTGGCCGATCTCTCAGGGGCCTTGCGGTGCGGCGGCACGTGCCGGAAGGCGCATGCGCCGGCGACCTGATCGTGGGCCAGATTCACTTGTGGAACGATCGGCCTCGATTGGCCTGCTGGGCCGTCGTGGTTGAGGACTGCCTGGAACGCATCGGCGGCACGTCTGCCAACGGCCGACGCCCGCGCACGAAGCCGGTCCGTCCCGCCGTGCTATTTCCTTACGTGCCGGCTGGCCAGTCGTGCCGGGCAACGTACCACGGCCGCTTGCCCCAGCGCGGGCGCTATCGCCTGGGACCACTGCGGCTATCGACCCGATTTCCCTTCGGACTGATGCAGAAGACGCTTTCCGCAGGCAACCACGAAACCCTGACAATCTATCCTCGGCTAGGCCAGTTGACGCGGCGTTGGATGACGCGGCATCACGAGGCGTTCAGCGGAACACACCGGCGCGAGCCGAGGCATGGTTCCGAGGGCGACTTCCACGGCGTGCGTCCGTGGCAGGCAGGCGACCCGATGCGATGGATTCACTGGCGGAGCACGGCGAGGTTGGGCACGCCGGTCGTTCGACAGTTTGAACAGCCTCGCAACCGCGACGTGGCGTTAGTGATTGAACTTTGGCAGCCGGCGTCGCCGACGTCCGCCCAACGGGAGAACGTTGAACTGGCCGTCAGTTTCACCGCCACGGTCATTGCCGATCTGTGCCGGCGCGGCGGAAGCAACTTGCTGCTGGCGACTGCCACCGATGAACCGAGCGTGATCCACGGGCCCGCCTCCGCCGCACTGATGCACTCGATGATGGAACAGCTTTCCGTGATCGAGCCGCACGCGGAGGACCGCCTACCCAAGCTGCTGGACGAAGCATTGCGCCGCATCGACCCGGGCACGGAACTGGTGCTCGTTTCGACGCGCCCCGTTCGCCTGGACGATGCAGCTCGCTTTGCTCGCGCGGCATCGGAGCCCAACCGTCGTGCCGCGCTCCGCCGCGTTCGCGCAATCGACGCCTCACATGACGATCTGGAGGCGTACTATCGTGCAAGCTGACCGGTCCGCGTACGTCGAGCGACTGCTGCAAGTCAACCTAGTCGCCATGGCCTCGCTTGGCACGCTCATGCTGGGCATGGGCCAGCGCAGCGTGGCCGTGCCGCTGGTCGTGGTGTGCATTGCGGCCGGTTCAATTTGGCTGACCGACATCACGGGCCTATTCCGTCTGAACCGCCTGGTAGCCAACCTCGGCGCGCTGGTGATCGGCGTTGCGATTCTCACGCGCGAGTTCTCGCGGTTCGGCAATGAAGCCCATATTCTGGGCGTGGCGCATCTGTTGGTCTATCTCCAGATCCTGCTGCTACTGCAAGAGAAGCGCCAGCGCGAGTATTGGCAGCTTGCCGTCTTGAGCCTGTTGCAAGTGGTGGTGGCCGCCGCGTTTTCGCAGGGCGCGTGGTTCGGCGTGGTCCTAGTAGTGTATATGCTGGCCGGGCTTTCGGGCCTGATGCTGCTGTTTCTTCATCGCCAGTGGGTGCCCTTCGCGAGGGAGGATGCCGCAGTTGACCATATACTTAGGGTTCACCGCGAGATCCCAACCGCCAAGCAACGTGGACGCGACGACCGGGAAGCGGGCGCCACCGTCGCAAGTTCGGGCCGCTGGCCTTTGACTGGCAACCAGCCGCGCTTTGTCGGTGGCGTGGTGGACGACTCGGCGGCCGGCGTCGGCTGGGCGTTGGCGCGTCGGCTCGGGCTGTGGAGCGTCGGGACGCTGGCGCTGACCGCCTTGATGTTCCTGATCGTGCCGCGAGTGGGCCAATCGGCGTGGCGAGGCGCCATCGTCGCGCGGCAGAACGTGGTGGGCTTCAGCAACCAAGTGACTTTGGGCGAACTGGGCGAAACCATTGAAGACCCCAAGGAAGTCCTCCGCATTCGCTTTCGTGACCACCGCTCCGGCAAGCCCTATTCCGTGGCCGGGCCCGTGTACCTCCACGGAGCGCTGCTGATGAGCTACCGGCGTGGCCAGTGGACCGCAGGCAGCGCGATGACGAGCCTTGGCTATGAACCGCTTCGTCCCACGGGACGCCCCCTGCCCCCCGGACTGGTGCGACAGGAGATTACCATCGAGCCACTCCACCAGCCGGAACTGTTCTGCGTTATGCCCTTCGTGCCGACCGAGCGGAATGATTCGGTACAGATCGATTTTCGCCGCAAACGTCTGCTGCGCGAAGAGTATCTTTGCGGGCGGCGATTTCCCTACGCGCTGGGGACCACGGGGCTGGTGGACGGGCGGCAGCAGCCGCTAACACCGGGCGAGGGCCGACGGCCCACTGGTCTCGCGCTCAATCTGCCAGACGGGCCCGACGCGTTGCCCAGCGTCGCTCGCCTGGCCCGCGAGTGGCTCGAACAGTCGGATATCGAGCCATCGGACCGCTACAAGCAGGCCAAGCACCTGGAATACATGCTGGGCTCGTCCGGTCTGTTCCAATACAGTTTGAAGGGGCAGCCTCGGGATCCAAAGCTCGATCCCATCGAGGACTTTCTTGCCCACAACCGCCTTGGCCACTGCGAGTACTTCGCCACGGCGCTCACCCTCATGCTCCGAAGCCAGGGCATTCCCGCACGCATGGTCGTTGGCTACATGACCGATGAATACAACGACACGGGCCACTTCTTCCAGGTACGTCAACTCCACGCGCATACCTGGGTCGAGGCATACCTTGACCCGGAGCACCTCCCGCAACACCTACTGCACGGCGAACGGGTTTGGCCATGGCGCCGAGTGGGCGGTTGGCTGCAACTCGACGCAACGCCCGCCGGCGCCGAGGACCAGTCAGGCAGCCCGTGGCTGACACCCTGGCGCCGCGCCTCGCTGTGGATGGAGCAAGCGTGGGCGAACTACATTCTCGAAATGGACCGCCCCCGACAGCACGAGGCCGTGTACCAACCGGTGGTGCAGGCGGCGAAACGGGCGTATGAGGCGGTGGCGGATCAGCAGTGGTGGCGCGAGCTGTTCGAGGCGTGGTCCAACGTTGGGCGGTGGTTTAGCTGGCGCGGCGGCCTGGCAGCCATGCTATTGATGTCGGTGGGCTTATTGGCGTATCGAGGTGGGCGGGCCTTGTGGCGATGGGCCGCGTGGCGGCTCTGGCCCGACGCCGCGCGTTTTGCCCGCGACGACGAACGAGTCGAGTTCTACCGCCGGCTGGTCGCCCTGTTGCGAAAGCACGGCCTCCGCCGCGCGCCAGGCCAAACGCCATATGAGTTCGCCACAACGGCCGCTGCCCGACTGGCGGCCACCCCCGGCCTAGAACACCTCGCGCCATGCCCCAAGCAAGTGGTCCTGGCCTTCTACCAGATCCGATTCGGCCATCAACCCCTGGACAACCATCAACAAGAGACGGTAGAGTATGCTCTTGGTGAGCTGGCGCGATTGTAACACCAACTTCCGGAGACTGGATTATGTCCGACTCATTTACCCAAGTAACTCAGCAATCGTGGTTCGGGCGTCTCGGCGCGTCGATCAAGGGCGTGCTGGTTGGCGTCGTATTGTTCCTGATCTCGTTCGGCGTGCTCTGGTGGAACGAGGGCCGCGCGGTCAAGACGGCCTCGGGGCTCCGCCAGTTGCAGACCGAGGTGGTGACCGTCGACCCGGCCAAGCTCGATCCGGCCAACGAAGGCCGTGCCGTACACCTGGCCGGCAAGGCCGTGACCGACGAGACGCTGACCGATCCCGATTTCGGCATCGCCGTTCCGGCCATCCGGCTCCAGCGCCGGGCCGAAATGTACCAGTGGAAGGAAGAGAGCCGAACGGAAGAACGGCGAAAGGTGGGCGGCGGTTCCGAACGCGTCACCACGCCCCCGGAATACAAGAAAGTCTGGTCGGAGAAGGCCGTTCCCTCCGACCGGTTCCGGCGGGCCGCCGAACACGAGAACCCAGGCCCCCTGCGTGTCGAGTCGCGCGAGGTGGCCGCCGGCGAGGTCGCCCTCGGCGCCTTCCGCCTCTCGCCCGGCCTGGTGAAGCAGATGGACGACTTCGAAACCCTGCCGCTCGGCGAGAGCGAGGCCGCCGCCATTCGCGAGAAGTTCGAGGACCGCGTTACGATTGAAGGCAACACGGTCTACCTGCCCTTTAGCGCCAACGGCCCGCTGCCCGTTCCCGGGTCGCCGAAGATCGGCGACTTGAAAGTCGAGTTCTCCGCGGTCAAGCCGGCCGTCGTAAGCGTCATTGCACGGCAGGTGCAAGGGACGTTCGAGCCGTGGCGCGCCGGGTCCGGCGTGAGTTTCGAAATCTTGGAATCTGGAACCCGAAGCGCCGACGAAATGCTCGGACAGATGGAATCGGCCAATACCATGCTGACCTGGATCTTGCGCCTAGTCGGGTTCGTGCTGATGGCGTTCGGCATTGGCATGGTCTTTGCGCCACTAGCCGTCGTGGCCGACGTACTGCCCATTCTGGGTGACCTGATGCGCATGGGCGTGGGACTCTTCGCCATCGTCATCGCCGGTGCCCTGTCGCTCGCGACGATTGCCGTCGCGTGGCTTGCCTACCGCCCCGTGCTGGCCGTTACGCTCATTGTGGTCGGCATTGCGTTGGTTGGCGGTCTCTGGCGATTTGCTCGCGGCCGAAAGGCCAAGGCGACCGTCGACACGCCGCCACCCCCTCCCCCGCCACCGTCGCGATAGCAAGCAGGCGAATGTCGCTCACTCGCCCCGCGAGCGCCAATAACGGGGCTCTTCCATATTCGCGCAATAACGAACGACGCGAAGCACACGAAGGAGTGCCAACTTTCGAGAACCATGGCGGTCTTCTAAAGTGTGCGCGAGGCCCGGGTCGATAGGCCATATATTGGCTGTGGGTCTCCGAGCTTGCCTGCAAAGTCGAGTTCGAGCAGCCTACCATTAGGGCCCCTGTGCCGGCGAGCAGGGGCCCTTGTTTTTTTGCGATCCACGACTCCGCGCAATCTCCGTGGACGGGTGGAAGGCGCACGAATCCAAGTGGCAGGCATCCCACCCAGTGGCCAGGAGGGCTCGGCACGCTGCCGTTCTTTCCCTACCGCGGCGTGAACATGTCGGCCCATTCGGCCTTGAGCCGGTGAAGCTCTCCCTCCTGCTCGGGACTGAAGTGGCCCTGACGATGGACGTAGGCTCTTGACCGTGCCACGCGGCAATCCGTCTAAGCCGCGGTACACGTCTTGCAGCAGGAGCCGGCCTTCCAGCGGCCCACCCCATTCCGCGAGATCCGCAACACTCGTCGGACGGGGACGTGGTCGAACGGGCAGCGGTGTAAGGCTCGAAATGTCCGGGTCGCGGTACAGAAGCTCCATGTTGCCCAAGCGGTCGCACAGGTACACGCCCATCGACGCGATGGGGTTGTTCTTTGGGTCCATGAGCATGGTGTACTTTGGCAGCGGGGCGTCGCTCCAAGCGGCCAGGAAGAAGTCTTCCGAAAGCGGATAGGGATTCAGGTAGTAATGCCGCGGCTAACCCTCGGTAAGCGATTGTGCCTCTGAGCGGTCAGTTGCAATCCCTTTGAGCAGAAACAGTCCACCACCGCCGCGCGATCACCAGCCGTAGTATTCGTCCGACATGTGTGGAAACTTGGGCGGGATGCGTTTGGTAAACAAGATCGTATCGAAGTCCACAAGTGGATTGGTCAGAGCCATGCGCCGCACGATCCAACGCAACTGAAGGTAGAGGGACCGCCACTGCTCGGCCAGTG
>CAZASB010000041.1:0-23235 GCA_964487655.1 uncultured Planctomycetaceae bacterium | reverse complement strand
TCCACCCTACGTCTTTTCACCACGGACTTGCACCCAGAAACGGAAGAGCCAAGCGAGTGAATAGGTCAGGCTACGCTAGCGGAGTCTCGGGGGGGCAATACGGGACGGCCGAGCGCCTTCTCATAGGCTTCGCAAGTAATGCGCGCGGCGGTTTCCCACGTGAGATAGTGGCGTACATGTTCAGCCAGGATGGGACTACGGCCCTGCTCGATAGCGGCCGAGACGGCGCGGCGAATGCCCTCGATATCGTTCGGGCGGATATAGTGCGCCAGTTTGCCGAAGTACTCCTCGGCGCAGCCTCCTTCGGGCAGAACGAGCGGCGTGCCCGACATGGCCGCTTCGAGGGCCGCCAGTCCCGGCGTTTCGAACCAACTGCACAGCGCAAGACATTGGCTGGCGGCGTAGGCGCTGGCCAACAATGGGTCGTCGTGGCCCAGTCGCGGCACAAAGATGACATCCTTGCCACCTGCCCGACGACATGCGTCGAAGTACGCTTCGCAGCCCCGTGCTACATCGCCTAGAATGACCACCGGCGTCCCGGTGCCCTGCATTGCGCGTAACAGGGCGACCTGGTTCTTGCGCGGTTCGATTCGTCCGACGCAAAGAACGAACCTATCGACGCCCACCAAGTCGATGAAGGGCTGCGGATCGGCGTCGGCGAAGCGTGTGTCGGCCCCTTTCGGAGCGATGTGAATTCGCTGGTTCGGCACGCCGAACTGATGGGCCAGTTGCTCGGCCTCGGCGTGTGAGTTGGGCAGAAGCATGTCAACGGAATGGTACAGCCGGCGTCGCCAGGAAGGAGGCCAGGGGCAACTCATTTGGACCGCGCGTAACGCACCGGTCGCCAGGCGGGTAACCCATGGTCTATGCACGCCGTTGGTCGGCCCAAACCAGACGTCGGTCGACAACACCACGGCAACTCCCTGCCGACGCGCTGCCTGAATGAGCGACTGGTGTTCCGGCAGGCTACCAAACAGGTGCAAGCAATGGCATTCCGCGAGGGGGTCCTCCCAGGGGCGCCAGAGCCCCGCATGGACTCGCTGCGCTTGCAACGCAACGGCAAGCGATTGCATGTGGACTTCGCTGCCCCCAGGCGACTCGAGCGCGGTCATCCTTCCGGCAAGGAAGACACGAGGTCCATCGACATGCCGAACCGGACGGGCCGTCTTGGCAAGGGAGGGCGACTTCAGGCCGAGGGTTGGTATTTGCATGAGATATGACGCTCCGTGCCAGGTTATTCTGCAAGTAAGGCCCAAAGGATGGACGCCCACTTCCGTATTTCGTTGGGTCTATCTACCGGCCGAGCCCGCGCAAGGTACGCGCGGCCCAGTGTCGCCATGTGTTCGGTTTGGTTTTGTCCATGGAGTCCGTTCGTTCCCAGTTGAGTAGGCGGCGCACGTGGCGCTCCAGGCCATGCGGGCCATCGACGCGTACCGGCTGGACCGTGGGTCTGCGAGTGCGGTTTTCGTAGGCGATCGATCCGGTGGAAAACCGGGTTGCCGTCTCTGTCAAGGGGATTCTTGCCGCCCCGGAACCTCGCCAATACTCGATGGCCACGGGCCATCGACGCGTCAAGCCTTCGGCAAGCACAACAAACTGCTCTCCTTGCGTTTCGACGCGAAGCCGAACCATTGCCCGGGCTCGCCACCAGGCGGCGAAGTTCGTTAGCGTGGTTGGCCAGACCGCGGCGAAGCTGTCGGCCGTGTCGAACACGGCGCCGAGCAATTGTGGATAATGCCCCAGGCAACCCGTCAAATGGCCGTAAAAGAACACCGGTTCGCCGGAATGGTACTTGGCTCGCGCAACTTGGCGAAAGTAGTCGACCGCGGCGCGAACGGCCTGCTGGGCCGCCGCGGCTCGGCGCACGCCTGTCCCACGAACATTCGCGAGAAACAACCCCAGGCTCACCGGATGAACGGGCATCTGGAGCACGGAACTGTTCTCGGGCCAGAACGGCCAATCGTCGTAGGCTAAACGGATTTCGCTACTGTGGCCGACTCCCAAACGCTGCAGAGCGGCTGCCAGTGCTCGCGAGTACTGACCGTCCGGAGCGGTGAATCCCGAGGGAGTCAGCCCGGCGCGACGTAGACAGTCCATTCCACGTGCAATGTTCTCGTAGTTCTCCTCTTCCGAGCGATAGACTCGATGCCCATAGCCGTGGGAACCAACATCGAAGCCCTCGAGTCGCCGCAGGACTTCAATTTGCCGTTCGTAGGCCGCCCCGTCTACATAGTGGCTTATCGCCTTGGCGCGGTCGGCCGTCGCCGCCAGTGTATTGCGAAAGTCTTCGTCATCATACTGATCGTGGTCGATCCGAAAGCTGATGGCGCTGCGATAGGGGAACGGGTAGGGCGCAATGTTCAGCCACGCGCCGCCAGCCTGTTCCACGCGCTCTCGCAATCGATCAATGATCCGCCTCCGAACTTGTCGCCGGTCGACTCGGGCAATTCGATCGCTGAGGCCCAGGCCCACCACCTCCCAATTCGCCCACAAGGACCGCTTGTCCAGCAGGGCTTCGAACGGATCCTCTGGACAACCGCGGCGGATGGGATCGACGTCAATCGGCACTTGCCACGCGGCGGGCGGCCGATTCATGCCGCGTCGGCCATCAAAGAGCACAAACCGTCCCTCCGGACGCTCGCCACGCGGGCATACAGGGACTCCTTCCTGCTCCAAAGCCATGACCAGACCGGGCGGAACGCGATCGAGTTCCAAAGGAAGAACGGGAAATGGGTTCATGCAAGCAACGCAGGCATCCTGCCAAACGGGGCCCTGCCAAGGCCAGGTGTGTGCGCGCCCCGCCGCAAACTTGCGGCGACCGGTCGGTACTTCGGGCGGCACACAATACGCTCAACCGGCACCTTGGGTCAATACGACAATGCCGATGACCCACTGGCCGGCAAACGTGCGTACCATGGGTAAGATGGAGGGTGGTATTCGGGCGGAATTCGTGTTGCCCGAGTTGTGTTATCGGTGGTAAATCCAGCTAAACGTCGTTGAACAGCATGCACAGGATGTCAAGAGCCTGTATGGCTCGACCTGGGTTCCGGACTCCGTCGGCCTCGGTGCCGTTCTCCCAAACGGTCATTGCATAACGGAGGTATTGCTCGCGTGATTCGGCCAGGAGTTCTTCGCCCAACTCGGCTACGACTCTCGGCCAGTACTCTCGCAACGCGCCGGCGGCCTCCGGCTGGCCGTTGATTGCCTCGAAGACCAGATCGTCCAGGTGTTCGAGTTTCCCCAGTATCTCGGGCGAGTTGGGGTTTAGAAGGGCCGAGGGCGCCACGGATCGGGTGGTTGCGATGCTGCTGACGGAACTGCTTTTCACGAAACGGCGATGCGCCGCGTCGGCTCGCGGTCTCGCTGGATGGCCATCAAGGCCTTCCGCCCGGAGGGGCGTTTGGTCGGAGCGCTCGGGTTCGCCGCCGCGTAGTTCGGAGGCATCGACTTCCTCGAGGAGTTGCAGTCCCAGGGCGTGTAGGTCGCCGGTGGTGAACTCGAAGTGCCGCTTGGCAAGCTCGACGGCCAGCAACGACGTTCGGCGAGTCGCCAGCACGCGACCGACGAACCGAGCCCAGCCGTCCAGCGGCAGTGTTGGCAGCGTTTGGTTCGTGGCGAGGTCGAGGACGGTCACGCGGGCTCGCTCCGCAATCCACCGGTGCTCCGCCGGATCGCTGGAGAGTCCCTGTACGCGGAACGGGCGCCGCGACGAGTGCTTCAGTCCGGTGGAGAATGGGTACTCCACGCGGACGTGCGGCGGCAGGCAGTTGATGAGCCCGACAATCAGGTCCGCCGTCCATTCGTTTCCGGCAACGGCGAGGCATTCGGAGTTCATGGCCGCCTGGACGAACGCGGCGATGCGCTCCGATCCGAACTGTGTGGCAAGGCGCGTGAGCACATTCTGATCCACCGGGGCCGCGCTGCCCAGCAGCGTTAGCGACGGCAATTGTTCTGGCGTCGGATCGAACACTTGCAGCATCCCACCGGCCACGGCAGCTCGAACGACGGCAAATGCGTTGTTGGCGAAGCGGCGCAGCACATCGGGCGGCAGGATCAGGCATTGCGTGTACACGCGGCGCCCCCCGCGACCGCTGTACTCGAAACCGGCCGATACCGTGCGCGACACGCAATAGGCGCCGCTAGGCAGCGGATGGAAGTTGACACTCACGGCATCCGGCCCAAGATCGAGAAGCGAATCATGTGAAGGCCCCCAGACAGCCAATTCGCGGGCATCGACCTCCTTGACCCCCGGGCTGCGTCCGACCAATTGGTATCCGGCCGCACGATGCGTTGGAGCCGATGTGAAGACAGCTTGTTCAATGATTGCCATGCGCTGCGGTTGCTCGCCGGTGAATAATGCGTTTCAAAAAAGCGTCCCTCTTACGGAGGGTACGTTCGGTCGAATGCTCGTCTTCAACAATAGCATTGTGTGATGCGTTTGAGGTGCATCAATAACCTAACTCTGGTGTTGACATGGGTTTACGGCAGATTCTCTAGCAGCCAAATAAACGGCTCGACAATTCCGTGCGGCTCAATACGAAGCGAGGCCAGGACACGACCTTCGGTCACCGAGTCGAAAGTGGCGCATGTGCCGGCTACTCCGGACGCGAAGAATTGATGACAAGGAAATCGCTCGCAGCACTGCTGCCAGATTCCGAGCGTGTGATGCCGATACCTCATGGCGGATGCCTAGCTCCCGTGCGTTTCGCGCCGCCGAGCGACGTCTTTCCGAAGAACCTCGAACTGTGCCATGACCGAGTCGAGAATAGGGTCGGGGGCGGAATTGACGTTTACCCCGAACGATCGGGAATTGGCGACTACGGAAGGCGGTTCGGCGACCTCCTCGTTGCACTTCGCCGGGCGATGGGCCATCTGCTGCAGTGCCTTGCGCATCCGTTTGAGTTCTCCGGACCATTCGCTTTGTCGCAACTCGGCGTCGTGCTTCTGTTGAACCATCGCATCGCTCATTTCCGCCGTACGATTGCGCACCGCTTCAAGTTCGCGCTCCAAGGCGGAACGCTCCTGTTCCCAAAGCTGGCGTTGCTGTTGAAGCTCCTCGATCTGCCGATCGCGAGCCGTCACAACGTCCGACATCGACTCCAATCGAGAGAACACGCCAGAGAAGAAATCGGCGTACTCGCCGTGAGCCGCGCGGATCGCTCCTAGTGCGTTGCGCACTTCGCCGAGACGGTCGAGTTGGACGGCTGGATCGGTAGGCACAATATGGCCTGTGGAGTTCCTGATGCGGTATCGAGAGTCTATGCGGCCGACCGGCCATTTGCCCAAAGCAGCAATGAGATCATCGGAGCGAGCGTCCCCCCGAGGCACGCACGCCCAACGGATCGAACCGGAAACGATCCGATATCCCAAGGGCCATCATAAACCTACGTCGGGAAGCAACGGTTGGCAAATGGCGACCGCTCATCGGCGAGCCAAAACGGGAAGCGGGCTGGAAACGAGACCTTCGCTCCGGCCATGACGGTCATGCGGTGAGCCGGACTCGGAGGCGTGGTAGCCGTAAATGGTTACGGAGGCGTGGCTTGGTTGGCTTGATCCGATTGTACCGTGCGTTACGAATCATCCAGTCATGCCTTGCAAGAGAATGATCCCTTGCGGCAAGTCGTCCCAGCGGAACGGCTTTCGCCAGTCAGGTCGGTTGTCGCCAAAGGTAACCTAGATTTGCGTATGCCGCATGCACGGTCGTCTACCGCGGCTTCGTGAGCGGTTTCAGAGTTTTCGTTAATCGCATTTTTGGAGAGAGAGAACATGTACGAAGAGGAGCAATCGCGAGTTGGTGTAACCGTGTCGGATGAGCTGAACTCGCTGAAGGAAGAGTGGGTTTGGTTTCTAGCCCTGGGAATCGGGCTGGTTGTGATCAGCATGATCGCGCTGGGGGCCGCGTTCTGGGTCACCATGGGCGCGGTAGCCGTCTTTGGCGTGCTGCTGGTCATTGCCGGTATTGCCCAAACGGTCAGTGCGTTCTGGTCGCCGCGATGGCGAGGCTTGCTGGTACACATGCTCACCGGCATTCTGTACCTCGTGGTCGGATACATCGTGGTCGACAATCCGCTGGAGAGCGCGGTGGCATTGACGCTCCTGATTGCGAGCTTCCTGATTGTGATGGGCGTCTTCCGAATTGTCGTGGCGTTGCTGGAACGGTTCCACAACTGGGGCTGGTGCCTTCTAAGCGGGTGTGTGTCCGGTCTGTTGGGTATTCTGATCCTGAAACAGTGGCCCAGCTCGGGGGTATGGGTTATCGGCCTGTTCCTGGGCATCGAGATGCTGTTCAACGGCGTGGCCTGGATCATGATGGCCGACACCCTGCGGCGAATGAAGAAGCCGGCCTGAGCGACAAGGGCCGAGGAAGAAGGCACGATGCGCCCGCGCACCGCACCGGCGTCGGAAGTCTGCGATTCGCGGAAGAGGACTCTGTTGCCCGGCTCACCCTTCTTGGCGAGGGCCGGGCGACGGATCGGAAAGCCGGGTGCGTCGGTGCGGAGCATCGCAACGCAACCCTTTCTCCTCGAGTGCGGAAAGCGGTAGCCGCGCGCCGAGCGGCTCGGGAACGGGCGAGTGGGCCGCCTCAATCGGGCGATCGACCTTGACGGCCCGTTCGCCTCCCAGCCCGAAGTAACGCAACCGCGGCCACAGAACCGCCGCATTGTCCGACAGATACGACCAGCGAAAGTAGAATCGTCGGAAGCATTTCGCCACCCACCAGCTCACTCGCTCGGGGGTGAGGTGTTCGTACTTGAGCACCGGCGTGTACACCGTGTAGCGGCTATAGTCGAAGTCGGCAATTTGCGAGCGGATTTGCTGGAAGAACGGCGTGCCTGGATACGGGGTCACGACGTTGAAGTTGGCGAACGTCGGGTTCAACTCCATCGCATAGTCGAGCACGTTGCGAATGGAATGGTCCGTATCGGAAGGGAAGCCGATCATGAACCCAGCCACGGTCCGAATGCCCAGGCGGCGGCAGACATCCAGAAATTCCCGCTGCCGATCTCCTTCCACCGGCGCGCGTCGATAGGACCGCAGTGTCTGATCGTCTGGTGTCTCGATGCCCACGGTAATGCTGCTCAGCCCAACTCGCTTCAGTGCGCGAAGCGTCTCGGGGCGCATCACGTCGATGCGCGTTTCAATCGAAAATTGAACGCGGTGAGGCAGGCGCCCGATCAACTCGGCCAGCCGAAAGAGCCGGGAATGGCTAGCGCCGAATAGGGGGTCGCGGAACTTGAACGAGCGGAACCCCCACCGCGTGATCCCGTAGCGCATCTCCTCGGCCACGGCTTCCGGATCGCGAAAGCGGATGCTGTTGTCGAGCACGATGTACGGGCAATAGTTGCACTGCATCGGGCAGCCGCGGCTGGCCTGGATCAATGCCGTGGGGAACTGGCGGAAATCATAACCAATCCGGAACCGCCGCGGGGCAAATGGCGACCAATCGGGCAGCGGCAGACTGTCGAGATCCTTAACCACTCCAACCTGCGTCGTGCCTCCGGGATGGTTTAACACGTCGTCGAGCCGCCAGAAGAGTTGTTCCGCCTCGCCTTGCACCACGGTCACGTCCAGATCGGTGAACGCTTCCGGCATGACGGAGGCCACGGAGCCCACGACCAGCACGCGGGCCGACGGAATTCGCCCAAGCAGGTCCGTGATTGCGCGGCGCTCAAGATTCAACGTGATCAGCGAGGGACAGAAGACGTACAGATCGGCTTGCCGCGTCGGAATCCGGTCCACGCAGTACGATACGTCATGCCCAAGATCCCGCATCGCGCCTGCCAAGTGAGCGTACAGCAGAGCGACAGGCCGCCGGTCTCGCGTGTAGAAGCGTCGGATGACCGCGCCGGCCAAACCGCCGCCACGCGGATAGAGGCCCACGCCATACCCTCCGGCAAAATCCTTCGAGACATCGAGCTTGCCTGTATCCCAGATGACAACTTCCATGATACTCCAAGGTCTTGCTTCAAGGCGAATGCGTCAACCGGCCGCCTTCAATCCAGGCAGGCCAGAGGCATTCGCCGCGACGGTCGATTCCAGTGACGGGAATGGGATAACGTCCGGATCGGCATCCAATCGGCGTACCGTGCGGATCTTTCCACCGTTGAGTACCCGATACGAAATGCCTCGCCACGTAATGTGGCGTCCAAACACTGAACTCACCACGCCAAGCCAATTCACGAGTCCACCAAGGGGATTCAGCCAGATATCGAACGTTCGAGCCGTGCGAAGCTGCCCTGCCCGCTCAGGGAAGTACGTGTCGACGAGGTCTTGACGTATTCGGCCGCGATAGGCGCAGAGGGCCAGTAGCGCGACAATGACGATGTTAGGCGCCCACGTAGGAATGGGACCGCCCGAAAGTCCCCAAACGGCGAACACCGCCTGTGCCAGCCATATCATGTTCGTAAACGTGGCCCCAACCAACGCGAAAGCCCACCAGTGCGGCACATAATATCGCCCCACCAAGTACTGACGTCGGACAAACGACACCACGTCCAACCATCCCTGGTTCACCGGCGATGCCACGACGCCGGCCGGCTCGAAACGGACCGGCATCCGGGCTTTTCGCAGTAGCCGGCTGGCTACTAAATCGTCGCTGAGCGTTCCCTTCCATGCGGCATGAAGCCCAATCTGATCGAACACATCGCGGCGAATCGCCCACGAACCACCCCAAACAAGGTAATAACTGCTGCGACCCAGAAGCGTCATGACGTCGCAGTTCAGACTATACAAGGCATGGTTTGCCAGGCTTGGACGGTTGGGCACAAACCATCGATAGCCGGTGACGGCCCCCAGTCGTTGCTCCGAAAAGCAGCCGACCAATATGCGGAGCCATTCGGGACGCGGTCGCGAATCGGAGTCGAGGAACGCCAAGTACTGGATGTCGGGCGAGAGCTGCGCGGTGGCTACCCGCAGGTTGTGGACCTTCTGCCCGCTCTCGACGGCGTGGCCGGCAATGACAAGGCGGGACGCCACATTCTGGAAGTCGGCCATGACGCGACGGATAACCTTGCATGCGGGGTCGTCGATACTCTCGACGATGAAGGTCACCTCAAATTCGGGATAATCTTGCTCCATGAGCGAGCGAAGATTGCCTTCCAACTCAACGTCAAGCCCCTTGCACGGCACGAACACGGCGGCGCGTCCGGTTGGGTGCGACTTGTTCAGTTGGCGCATGCAGCTACGAGCGTAGCGACGGTGCTCCCATGTCTGAAGCGCCAACAGAAACGCCTGCACAACTGCGACTACAGCCAGCACGCCGTAGCCGATCCACCAAATCAGCTCCATATCGCCGCGCCGTTCATGACCCTTCGTTGCTTATCAAAACGCTTTGCCGCTAGGCGAAGCCGTACCAATCAGCCAAGTTCCCCAAGGATTATCGCTTGTGGACGCCTCTTCCCGCACGACCTCGGTCCATGGCATCGTCCCAACGAACATGGCGACGCCGAGACAGCCGGGCAGGATATCCGACAGTCCGAATAGGGTCAAGCTCAATCGGCAAATGGGAAGATGGACAAGATGAGAGAGGTCAACAAAGAGCTTGATCGTAACCTTGCCTACTGCTAGCACCGTCCCACCGCTGAAGACCGTTGGATTGGTTGAATTCCGTGAAGCAAGCGAAGCTAGTACTGACAGCAGTGCGCCAAGATTATAAAAACTGTAATGTACGCGTCCATGCAGACTCTCACTGAGAAGACCATCGAGTTAGCGCCGCCGGGCGGGTTTTCGACGAGACGGTTATTGGCAACCTGTTTCCGGACAGCAGTGGTGGCGCGCGCTGTTGGTGCATCGGGCATGTCGTGCGGGGGAGGTCTTGCGGCTGAAGCGAGGGCTTTTCGTGCTGGCCGCGCCTTACCGGAAATCCGAGCCGCATCCATTCGTGTTAGCCGCGGTCCTGCATGGGCCGTCCCACGTCAGCCTTGAATTCTCGCTGGCGCATCACCGGCCTGATTCCCGAGGCGGTCTACCAGGTCAGCAGCGTCACGATCGGGCGGAGTCGGGAGTTTTGCACGCCGCTGGGAGTGTTCAGCTTTCGCCGGGTACCGGCGCGGATGCCCCGGGCCGGGGTCGAAGCCGTAGCCGTTGCGCACAACGCCTGGGCGCTGATCGCCTCGCCCCTGCGCGCCATTACCGATGCGGTCTATCTGAACAAGGATATTACCTGGAAACGCCATGGTCTCGGTTACCTCACCGAGTCGCTCCGCATGGAACAGGACGATCTGGAGTTGCTTTCGTTCGACGCACTGGAAGACATTTGGGAAAGTATCCGCAACCGTCGCGTGCGTGAGTACCTTGAGGGGTTCAGAGGAGCCATGAACCATGCTGCATAGCCACGAAAAAGGGGCATCACTGATCCATGATCAGCGATGGCCCCTTTCTTCGCCGATTTTGAGAGAAAGAACGAATAGAGACTTTTGCCGTGATACGTCTTCGCATTGGTCGAACGCGTCGTTCAGTTCCGCCATCGCCTTCTGGCGGCGCGCCCGGGCGTCCGGGTCGGTGGTCAAAACGGAATGGAGTTCCTCGCGTTTCCGATGCAGTTCCTCCTCCTCCGGCGGCGCGAATCGCGCTCACCCGTTGGCTTGACTGCGATATACTGGAAACCACGCCGAGCCCCCCTAGTCCGTCGAACGCGAAAGGCGCTCGGCTAGATCGGAGATAGTGTGAATGTCTAGGCGGTGGGCGTGGGTGCGGCGCATGGTGAGCGTATAGGTGTTGTTGAAACCGAACGGTTCGAGCCATACGAGGTCATACTCCTGGCGAAAGGCATCGGCGACGGCCTTGTAGCTTTCGTCAGAATCGACAATCACCGGCCGGTCCAGGACGTTCACCAGGGCCGTGCCCGTGTATTCGGCGTACACGTCGAGATCGCCGGCGCGGAGCGCCTCGAAGCAGATCATCGTCCCGCCTAAGGTTAAACGGCGTTCCACGTTCAGATCGGTGTGCGACTCGAGCAGGAGGGCCATGATTTCGCCCAAAATTTCCTGCTCGGTGAACGCCTTGCTGCCTACGACGATCCGGCCGGCGCGTTTCGCGAGGGGCGTGGCCGCGCCGGCGAGAAGCCCTTCGGCTTCCACGAACTCACGCGCAACGTCCGCCGCCTTGTGACCAAGCTCATCGACTGCAAGGTTCATCTTCTGCATGGCCTCGGTCGAGATGCGCCCCGCCAGTCGGTTGAGCGCCGGGCGGATTTCCGGATGGTGCTGGAGCGTATCGCCGCGAACCAACGGCGCGGCGTCGTAGGGTGGGAAGAACGACCGGTCGTCCTCAAGCGTCACAAGATCGTACGCCGGAATGCGGCCGTCCGTGGCAAAACCGTCAATCACGTCCACCGCGCCGTCGGCTACCGCCCGATACATCAAGCCGGGGTCCATCTGTCGCGGTTCCTCCGCAAAGTGGAAGTCGTAATGCTCGCTCAATCCCGGATATCCGTCCGGCCGTGCCAGGAACTCGGCGTCAAACGCCGCCTGCAAGGATCCGGCGCGATCACGCGGCATCAAGACCGGACGAACGGCCAACAGCAGTACGCCAATCACGACCACTACGGCAAGGAGCGTTAGAACGCGGCGTTGCTGTGTCATGAAACTCCCTATTACCGAACCCCTTCTGGCGTCAGCCAGCGTTCGACGCGAACGAGCAGTCCGTCGAATACGATGGCCATGAGCGCCGCAGGTAGAGTGCCGGCCAGGAGGTAGTCGATCTGGATGGTGCGCAGGCCGCGCATGATCAGGTCGCCCAGTCCGCCAGCACCGATCAATGCACACAAGGTGGCGATGCCAATGGTCCACACGGTCGAAATGCGGATGCCTGCCATAATCACCGGCAGCGAAAGCGGCAGTTCGACGGCCAGCAGGATTTGCCGCGGGCGCATGCCCAATCCGCGGGCCACCTCGATCAGGGTCGGGTCCACCTGCCGGATGCCCGTGTACGTGTTCCGCAGTACGGGAAGCAAGGCATAGAGGACCAGGGCGACCATGGCCGGCAACGTGCCGATGGTTTGTAGTTTCAAGAGGGCGCAAATGAGCACGATCAACGCGATGAGCGCCAGCGTCGGAATAGTCTGAATGACCGCGGCCGACAGCATGACGGCATCAGCCACTCGCGTCCACCGGCATCGCGTCAGGAGTATGCCCAACGGCAGGGCGATGGCCACGGCAATCGCCACGCTGAAGAAGCAGAGCACCAGGTGCTCGTAGCCGTGCTGTACAATGTCCCAACCCAGCTTGTCGAAGAAATCGAGGATCGTGTTCATGGCAACGTCTGGGGGTTACGTGGCACCAAGGATACGGGTCATGGCGGCAAGCAATTCCTTCTTCCCGAGCGTACCAGCGAACGTATCGCGACGGAACACGGGCAGTTCCGCCCGGCCCGTCGATTTGAACATGTCGAGCGCGGCGATCAGACTGTCGCGGGCGCGCAGCCGGGACGTTTCGCCGGAACGTTGCGTGGGCGATTCATCCGGCTTGTCCGGCAGGATGCTATCGACCGTGCGAGTGAGTAGGGACAACTGGAAACGCTGGCGGCCGAGGAACTCCTCGACAAACGCATTGGCGGGGTTTTCGACTAGTTCCGCCGGGCTGGCCAATTGCACGAGCCGCCCGCGGTCGAGCAGCGCGATCCGATCGGCCATGCGGACCGCTTCGAACACGTCGTGCGTGACGAGAACCACCGTCTTCTGGATGGCCGACTCCAAGTCGACGAACTCGTTCTGGAGCTGTTCCCGAGTGATCGGATCGAGCGCGCCGAACGGCTCGTCCATTAGCAGAACCGGCGGGTCGGCGGCCAGCGCGCGGGCCACGCCCACACGCTGACTCTGGCCGCCGCTGAGCTGCCGCGGGTAGCGGTCGCGGAACTCGTCGGCACGGAGTCCCACCATCTCCAGCAGGTCGTCAATTCGGCCGCGCACACGAGCGGCGTCCCAGCCGATCATGCGAGGCACAACGGCCATGTTCTCGCCCACGGTCATGTGCGGGAACAGGCCGATGTGCTGAATCGCATAGCCAATGCGGCGGCGGAGCGCGATCGGGTCGGTTCGCATCACGTCGTCTCCGTCGACCAGCACGCGTCCGCCAGTGGGCTCGATCAGTCGGTTGATCATCTTCATCGACGTGGTCTTGCCGCTGCCGCTCGCGCCGAGTAGGACGAGGGTTTCTCCCTCGACCACTTCGAGTGAAAGGCGATCCACGGCGGTTACGCCGCTGGGAAACGTCTTCGTCACGCCGTCGAATACGATCATGCTTGACCCCTCTTCGGACAGTCTTCTCCGTACGGACTTCTCTGCACGGGACGCCGGGAACAACCGATTCCGGATAGCTACCGTTTGTCGATCTCGAAAATCCCCACCATTCCGTGACCGCCGCCCAGCCCTTGCTGAAGCGACTTCATCAGGTACCGCAGGGCATACCCGAGTTGTGGCTCGATGATATTCTCGCGCGGCAGGCCCGCCTCCAGCCAGCCAACGCCTTCCACCACGCCTCGCATCTTGCGCATCGCCTCCCGCAGCGGCTGCGGATAGGAGGCGGAAATCGGCTCCGGCTCCGATTTGAACCGCCGCTCGGACTCGTCATATCCGTGCAACAACTGGTCGACATACTGGACCAACGTATTCCAACACATCTGGAGGTGCTCGTAATAGTCGTTGAGAAACTCGAACCCGGGCTTGGGGACGTAATCGATCAGCAGGGTCGACAATTCGGTCCGCACGTTGGTTTCGTGCAGCAGGTTGACCGCTTGGCGAATCGGCTGCGCGTGCGGGTTGTAGTCGCGCGTATCCATGTGGCGCCCCGTGAACACGGACCGGTCAAAGAACTGGAGTGGACGAATCGCCACCCCTGCCTCGCGGCTGGCCTCGCTGATGATGTGTTCAGCCTCCTGCCGGCTCATCAGTCGCAGGCACAGGTGCTGAAGCTCGTCGCGTTTGGCTTCTCGCTCTTCCTTGTCGTAGATGTACGAGACCACGTAGTCCATGTTGCGGTTCTCGGCGACATCGTTCGTCCACAGCGTTTGCCATTCGTACGAATAACGGCCGAGCCAGTCGCACACAATCACGCAGTATTCCTCCACGTGGCGGGCAATGTCGGCCAGCATGGCAATCATGGTGGCATCGTCGTTGTGGTGCGAGCAGGTCCCGTACGACGTGAAGTACAGGTCGAACGGCCGTTCCTTCTCATGGAACGCGAGGCCCTGGGTGAAGTCGCGCTGCTCGAACTGCATTTTCGGCATATTGCCGTAAATGGACTGGGCCTGGCTGATCAGATCCGCGTTCAAGTCGCATCCCTTGTACAGACCGAGGACATCGGACGAGAGCAGGTTGACCTGGTCGTCTTCCAGATTGGCTTCGCGGCGGCGCACGCCACACAGCAGTTCATGGCCGTCGGCGCTGCCGCATCCGAGATCGAGAATCCGCACGCGACGCATTTGCGTCTGACTGAGATCGATCAGCCGTTGGAGGTGCGGCCGCAAAAAGATGCGAGTCAGCTCGTCTTCCCAGTAACGGCGCACGTTGTCGTACTTGCCGGTCAGCCCACTACGTTTGGCGTACAGCCCACTCTTGACCGCCTCGCTGTAGGCGGCCATCTGATCGTCGGCTGATATGGTAAGGTCTTGTTTCATGGAAGTTCGTTCTCCTAGTAGTTGCCACGGGATTGACTCCTCGCCTGCCAAGAGAAACGACAAGTCGGAAGCTTATCCCACAATGAAGGCAGGCTGGCGATGAAGATGGGCTGGCGATGAAGATGGGCTAGAAACCTATCACACGTTCATGGTCGCTTGCAGCAATTGAGGGAATTGCGAAACGGCGTCTCGTCGCAGATCCTCGGAAAGTGTCTTTCGGGGCATGGCCTCGATTTCGGCAAAGCGGCGATGGGCCGCCAGCAGGGCGCCCCCCTCGGCGTCTTCGAGGGGAAAACGGGCGTACACCTTGTCGCGACTGGGCAACGGCAAATTGTACATGAACGTCTTGTGACTGCTGGCCATGACCTCGCGCATGAGATCGAGTACGCGGCCGCGCCCTTCGGCGTCGATTTGAGGGTCGGCGACCGTCTCCTTCACTAGCCCGATATGGGCATCATCGAGCACGGCCTGTTCCGGGCAGAAGACGTTGGTGCGTTCCAGTAGGCCGAAGGCGTAGTGGATGTACTGCGCGCCGGCTTGCGGTACGGTGGCGTACGCAAGCATCTTCTCCGCCGTAGCCTGAATGCCAGGCAGCGCGGCGTCGGCCACGCCGGCCGTCGTGTAGCATGGCAGCTCGTAACGACGCGCCAGTTGCGTACAGTCGAGGTAATAGTGCATGGCCTCGGCGCAGGCGTACATGTCATTGAGGTTGTCGAGCCGGGTCCGCACGGGCACCGCGCCGTACAAGACCGGGGCGCCGGGCGAGGCGAGCTGGTGGAGCGTTACGCCGGCCAGCAGTTCCGCGTTCACCATGGCCACCATGCCGAACTCGTCAAACGGGCCCGTCGCCCCGCCCATCGGACAACTGGAAACGACCAGCGGCACTCCGCTACGCGCGATGGCAATAAGCTTCGACGCCGTATCGTCGACCACTTGCAACGGGCTCTTGATCACGCAGGCGATGAACGAGAGAACCGGCTCGCGAGCGAAAGCATCGGCGCCGCCGGCGATCATCTGGCCCAGCTTCACGATGTCGTCCAACGCCTCCAAGGCGGTCAGGCCGCCCTGGACGTGCTTGGTCATGTTGCCCAGGCTGGTGAAGAACTGGTTGATGTCCTTGTTGGCCGCCGTGATGTCGGCATCCTGGAGGTTCACGTTTCGAATGAAGAAGTCGAGGTTCTCCAGGTGCTCGCACAGGTGCGCGGAGCGAGCCAGCCGCGCGATACTGCCCGGCTGCCGGGTGAACGTGGGCGTTACGCCGTCGAACGCCACGTCGAGCCACACGTTCGTTTCCGCCCCGCTACCGAACCGCGATCGCGGTTCCGTCGCGTCGAGCACCAGCCGGTTGTCCGGCTCGCGCGCGCCGAGCACAACCGTGGACGGGGCGCTCTTTAGCGCGCGATCGATCAGGCTGCCGGGAATGCGTATGCGCGGGCAGGGGCCGCCGTCTTCGATCTTCGCTCCGGCGGCCTGGAATAGTTCGACCGTCTCGGCATTGTACGACAGCAGCCCGGGATCTTCGAGCAACTCGCGCGACATGCCGTCGATCAGTCCGAGCTGATCTTCAGACAACCGCTTGTGGGGCGTGACCAGAACTCCTTCGCGTTGCGATTGTGACATTCGTGTACCTTTCCGTATGCGTTATTAGGGTTGTTGGCCTCAGACCTCGGCTTTGATTGTCGGGAACCGCTCAAGCACGGCACGGCGCACGTCGGCCGGCAATTGGCTCTTTCGCGGCCGGCTTCGAACGTCTTCGACAAATGCCCTCGCCCGACTCATTGCATCGCTCCCTTCGGTCATGGAACCGCGCTTCTGGCGGTTGGCCAGCTTGGGCACGAAAAACTCGCCGCGCATGTGGCGAACCGTGTGTTCCTCGGCAATGTAGTCGGTTGCCGGGCCTTTTTCGATCATCAACTCGGTGGCCAGGGTTTCGTCGTTCACCTCGATGCCGCGCAGCACTCGTTGGCACATGCCGAGAATCTCGTTGTCGACAACGAGTTTGTCATAAGCGACCGTGAGATCAGCCTCCATGAGCCCGGCGATGTCGTGGATGTAGTTGGCGCCGCTCATGGCGACCAGCAGGCTGGACATGGCGCTTTCGTAAGCGGCCTGGACGTTCATCTGCTTGGCGTCGGTCGTACCACCGGTGGAATAGACGGGCAACTCGAAATGCTGGGCCATTTGGGCCACGGCGGCGTTGATCATGGCCCGCTCGATCGCTCCGCCCACGTGGTCCATCGTTTGCAGGTTGGTAATGGATCCGACACTACCGCAGATTCCCGGCGCGCCCTTTCTGACCGCCTGAATGAGCGTAATGCCGCCGAGGGTCTCGGCGATGTGGGTCAGCACGTTGCCGGCCAGGGTGACTGGGGCCGTGGTCGCGCAAATCGGCTCGGTGGGCACCACCACTGGCAGTCCCTTCTCGGCCAGGAAGCACGCCATTTCGCCGTAATGGTCGTCGATTTTGAATGGGCTGATAATGAGTGTAATGAACGAGACGAACGGCCGCTCGCGCAGCGCGTCGGCGCCGCCGGCGATTAGTTCGGCCATTTCCACCACTTGCCGACACCCGGCAAGCGAATAAACGCCGCCCATCACGTGCCGCGTGGTGTTGTCGAGCGAGTGGAAGAACCGGTTGACGTCAATCGTGTCGTTGTCGACGATTTCATTGGGGAACACGTTGATGGTGAACAAGTGGATATTTTCCAGCGATTCGACCATCCGAGCGTTGAGCGCCACGTCAGCCGAGGTCGAGGGGCGCCGCTCGCCCGTATCGGGGTCCATCACGTAGATGGCCGTTCCGCCCGTGCCGTAGTGAACGCGGCTCTTCTCCATGACCACGTCGGGCGAACCGTTTCGACCGTAAAGCGTAATGGACGACGGGTTTGACGCCACGGCGTCCTCAACCATGCTTCGAGGCATGCGCACAAGAGCCGTCTCGTCGTTCACCTCCGCGCCTGCCGCTCGCAGTCGATCGCGCGCCGTCTGGTTGTACACCGCCATTCCCGAACGCGCGAGAATCTCGAACGCCGCATCAGCAATTCGCTTCACGTCGCTTTCCGTCAGAGGCTGATATAGTGTGGATGGCAAACCGGGTTGCTCGTGAATAGGCTGATTCAAGTTACTCTCCTGTTCCATGTTGATATCGACAAAGTCGTGGAGTGGACGGTTGCATTCGTACTAGATGCTCCGAGCTTCGATCAGCGCTTCCATGCCGCCGGTCTCGAACAGCTCGGCAACCTCGTCGGCCGGCGATCGCCGCGTTTGCAGGCGCGCTTCCAGCGGTTCCAGGAAGCGCTCTTCGCCGAGTTTCCGGCGCCGCAGTCCCTCGCGGGCAATCGCTAGCATGTCCCGTGCCGCATCGGCCAGCGGGCGGCCGTTCAGTTGGCCCTTCATGGCGTCGCGGCAAGCGCTTTCTCGGGCAAGCCGAAGCGCATCCCACCCGTAGCCATGGAGTTCCTCCTCCGCTTCATCGAGCGCTGAGACCAGCCCGAGGCTCAATGCCGCGGGAGCTAACAGAGCGTCCGGCGGCTGCTGATCGAAGACCCGGTTCTCCACGGTGAAATACCGCGATATCCGGGCCGTGTACCAGTAGCACGAATTGTGCAAGTCGAGGTCTTCCGGCAGGGGCGCCAGTGATACCGGCTTACCGTCCAAGTCGCTCCCCTCGGCGGCGGCCAACGAGTAGTACTCCGCAAACGTGTCGTACTTGGACAAGATGATGGGCATGCCGTCGCGCTTTGCGTAAATCGGCCGCATCCGACCAATGCAATCGGCGTAGTGTTCCAACGAGACAAACGGCTCAAGCGGCACACCGGCGCGGCCGCGGGCAGGTTCCCACCAGTCCCACAGCTTTTCCGACACGGCCTTGTACTGGCCGTCCAAGCCGCCACGCCAAACGTTCGAGTGCGCCGCCAGCGCGATCTGCGGACCGGCGAATCCGCACAGGATGTTCACCGCCCGAACCGCCTCTTCCGCGCCGACGCTCAGATGAACGTGGCTTCCCGCATTCACCGTGAATAGGTGTACGTCGTCGCCATCCTCCTTCCCAATACATCGGTTCGAGGGTACCGCCCTGTCCCAAACCGACGTGCGAACCTTCTTGAGCATCATGTCCTTTCCCGGCGGAGTGACCGGATGGATGCCGTAGCCAAGGAACCGCGACTGATGCTTCTCGGCAAACGGCGCCAACTCGGCGCGCAGCAGGCGGAGCAGGTGCTCCAAGGCGTTCAAGTCGGCGACGTGGGCCAACGAGAACTCGGTCTTGCAGTAACCCGTCTCGCAGCCGGCCACGTGATCGTTTTGCTCGCCCGGCTTCGTGCAACCAACCACCTGCCCGGTAGCGGCATCGGCGACCGGCTTCCATCCGCGTCCGGCCAAGTACGTCCAGAGAGCATTGACCGTGTCACGTTCAACCGCCGAGCCATCGCGGCGCACAAGCGGGAACTTCAGTTCCGCCCCGATACGACGACTGCCGTCCGGCCGTCCGGCCAAGGCACGATGGAATTGATCGGCGAATCGCTCTCGGATACGTTGTAACATGTTTCCTGTCATTGGAGCGTGAATCATTTGAACCACAAACGCCCTTGCCGACTCCATGCCGGTAGAGCGGATGATGGATCATCAGCGGCTTGTGCAACAACTGATGCGCGTGGGTGAACCTGACCACCACGCGGCCAGAACCACCCACACTACGGTGGTTTCTTTTGCGCGCGCGACGGGCCCATGATGTGTCCACCGCCACGAATGACGAACTTGTACGTGGTCAGTTCTTCGAGCCCCATGGGACCGCGAGCATGAAGCCGATCGGTCGAAATGCCGATTTCCGCGCCCATGCCCAACGATTCGCCGTCGCAGAACATGGTCGAGGCGTTCACCAGCACCACGCCCGAATCGACGCGACTGGTGAACCGTTCCGCCCCGGCCAGCCGGCCCGTGACGATCGTGTCGGTGTGGTGCGATCCGAACCGGTTGATATGGTCAATCGCTTCGTCCACGCCGGCCACCATGCGGATTGAAACGATCAGGTCGAGATACTCGGTTCGCCAGTCGTCTTCGGTGGCTGGCTCCATGTCGGGGACCACTTCCCGGACTTGCCGACAGCCCCGCACGGCGACGCCTTCCCGGTGAAACGCCTCGACGATTGCCGGAAGGCGCTCGCGGCTGGCCGCGGAGACGAGCAAGGTCTCCATGGCGTTGCACACCTCGGGCATGAGGCACTTCGAGTCGAGAGCAATGTCCAGTGCCTGATCGAGATCGTACTGGTCATCGAAGTACACGTGGCAGACGCCTTCGAAATGCTTGATGACCGGAATGCGCGATTGGCGAGCGACCGCCTCGACCAGCTCCTTTCCACCGCGTGGAATGACCAGGTCGATCCACTGGTCGAGCCCAAGCAGTTCGTGGACCGTCTCGTGCGTTCCGCCAATCACCTGCACGGCATTGATCGGCAATCCGGCTTCCTTCAATGCCTCGCGCCAGAGTTGCCCCAGCAGGGCGTTGCAGCGTCGGGCTTCAGACCCGCCCCGCAAGATGGCCGCGTTGCCGGCTTTCAGGCAGAAGGCGCCGGCATTGACCGTGACGTGCGGCCGTGCTTCGAAGACGTTCAACACCACGCCCAGCGGCACCCGCACGCGAGAGATGTCCAGACCGTTCGGCCGTCGCTCGGCCCGAATCGTCTGGCCCACTGGGTCCGGCAGAGCCGCGATCTTCCGCAACGAGCGGACCCGACCGGCAATCTTCTGCTCACCGAACCGCAGCCGCTTGACGAGATTTTCGGCAACGCCTTCGTCTCGCACGGCGGCCAGATCAGCCTCGTTGGCGGCCATCACCTCGCCGCGGCACGCCTCCAGGCGACCGGCCATGGCGAGAATCGCCGTATTCTTGTCTTCCGCAGTCGCAACCGCCAGTACTTGAAAAGCATTTCGCGCATCGCGGGCAATCGTCATGGGATCGGTCGACTGCTCGGGCGTTTTTTTCAAGTACATCCGGTGCTCCAGGGGTTTTCGAGGATCAACGATTAACCGAAGCTTTCCGCAGTTCTTGGCCGCGGCGGGTCATGTCGATTAAACATGAATCCCCCGATTTTATGGCTTCCCCAAGGTGGCCACAACCGGGGGTTCGCCGGGCTCATAACACACCACCCTGCCGAAGGGCTTTCGGTGGCGTTTCAATAGGAACGGCCGATCCAGTTCGGATGTCCGGACAATCGGAGCACGCGGCTGGTAGGGAGCGTGGCTGCAATGCTCGATTTACCGATTCCTCGGGATGCTACCGCTGTGTCGCCACGGTAAAAAAGCTTCTTTCTCAGGTGTCAGCCGGGTCGATATCTCGCGTAGACTAGCTCAGACTGTTCATGCAGGGCGAACTGGAGACACATGCACCATGAATAAAGACACCTTCCGCGTGGTAACCCGCGGCGCCAACGGCGATTTGCGTATCCGCGATTACGACACCAAGGAAGATCTGCTGCACCGCCACACGCAAATTGGCGTGGACGATTGCAGCACCGATCTGGAACTGCGCGGCCTGCCAGTATTTCGCGGGCTGATCGGCCCGATGCCGGAGGGTGGCAACGTCATCCGTTACGAGACACCGGAGGTGTTCGAATCGCTGACCAAGGATTGGAGCAACACGCCCGTGACGCGTCGTCGCCGTCGTTCGCGGTCGTCCAGCACGCTGTAAGGACGTCCCGGTAGCCTGGAAGGGCCCAGGGCGTTATACTTCCGCCGGCGGCTTGGGGCGAGTTGCGCCCGCCGCCCACTCTGTTCCGGTATCGAGCGGCAGGCCGTGCTCACCCCACGAGCCCTTCCCATCCGGCGCGAATCCCTGGCTTCCTGGAGCACCCCATGCAGATGGAACAACTGGTAGCGTTGTGCAAACGGCGCGGGTTCCTTTTTCAGTCGAGCGAAATCTACGGCGGCCTGAACGGTTTTTGGGACTACGGCCCCCTGGGCGTTGAGTTGAAGCGGAACGTGCGCGAAGCTTGGTGGCACGCCATGGTTACCGCCCACAACGAGCTGGCCGCGCCGCCCGGAGCGCCCGAACCCTATGCCATGACTGGCCTGGACTGCACCGTCATCATGCATCCGCAGGTGTGGAAGTGCTCCGGACACTACGACCTGTTCCACGACTACTTTGTCGACTGTCGCGAGTCGAACCGGCGGTATCGCCACGACCAGATCGTTGGCCGGTGGGTGGAGCATGACGCGCGGCGGGTATTCATCACCAGCTACCAGACGGGCGACGACGCCGCGGCCGACATCGAGCAGAAGGCCCTGAAGTTCTTCAAGCTGCGCGTAAAGGACAAGGGCCGACTCCAGTGGGACGCCGCCGGCGCCACACTCGACAAAGTGCCCGACATGTCGCAGGTGCTGGGCCCCGACGCCAAATCGGTCGGCACGCTCACGGCCCCGCGCGAGTTCAACCTGATGTTCGAGACGCATACCGGCGCAGTCCGCGACGATTCGAGCAAGACGTTCTTGCGGCCTGAAACAGCGCAGGGGATTTTCGTCAATTTCAAGAACGTGCTCGATTCGACCCGGGTAAAGGTGCCGTTCGGCATCGCGCAAATCGGCAAGAGCTTCCGAAACGAGATCACGCCGCGCAACTTCACGTTCCGCTCGCGCGAGTTCGAGCAGATGGAAATCGAGTTCTTTTGCCGCCCGGAAACGTCGGCCGCCTGGTACCGATACTGGCGCGATCGGCGGTATCAGTGGTACCTGGACCTGGGTCTGGCGGGCGACCGGCTCCGGCTGCGCGACCATGATCCGGACGAGTTGAGCCACTACTCGCGTGGCACGGCCGATATCGAGTATGCGTTCCCGTTTCTGGCCCCCGGCGAGTTCGGCGAGTTGGAGGGCGTGGCCCACCGCGGCAACTTCGACCTGCGTAGCCACATGGAGGGCAAGCTGGTGCGCGAGGGCGACGGCTTTGCCGTCGAGAAGGACGAGCACGGGCAGCCGCGCTATCGTGGCAGCGGCAAGGACCTGAGCTACTTCGACGACGAGACGAAGGAACGGTTCATTCCGCACGTGATTGAACCCTCGGCCGGCGCCGATCGCGCCACGCTCGCCTTCCTGTGCGAGGCGTACCGCGAGGACGAGCAGCCCGACGAAAAGGGCGTTATGCAGAAGCGAGTCGTTCTGAAACTGCATCCGCGTCTTGCGCCTATCAAGGCGGCCGTATTCCCGCTAGTCAAGAAGGACGGCATGCCCGAGATTGCCAAGGACATCTACGCCGCTCTGAAGCCGTGTTTTCCCGTTTTCTATGACGAGAAAGGCGCCGTCGGCCGCCGCTACCGACGACAGGACGAGGCCGGCACGCCGTTCTGCATTACCGTTGATAGCCAAACGCTCACCGATGGCACGGTCACCCTTCGCGACCGCGACACGCTCGAGCAGTGGCGAGTTCACAAAGACGCCTGTGCCGACGACATCCGCGCACGCCTCGTCTGAACTCCAAGGACATGCCACGAGAAAACGCAGTTTCACCCGCATCGGGCAAGCCTATTGCCACCCCCTTGTAACATGGCGGCTTTCTGGCGATTATAATGACTTTGGCCGCTGGCCCGGATTATTCATCTACGTAGGGTGGGTCAAGGTCGCGTAGATCGTTGGTGGG
>CAZASB010000040.1:0-23460 GCA_964487655.1 uncultured Planctomycetaceae bacterium | reverse complement strand
ACCGTTTATTTCTAGGTAGACTAAATTCCAAGCCACTGCGGCTCACGCGCCCCGGCAGGGGCGGCAGAATGGCTCCGTCTCTGCCGCCCCTGCCGGGGCTATCGGGGGTTTCCGCTCTTATTCCACGGGTTCCGCGTCGTAGCGGCGACAGCGCCGCCTCGACGCTCCACCCGTGGCTACAACCTTCTGGACCCTCCGGGGCAAAACACGACAGGTTTCCCGGCACATAGCGTGCGGCGGATAGCCCCTTGCGCGCCGCCACGACCTGTGTACAACAACGACGGCGCCGCCCTAGGGTGGCGTGGCCGCCATGACGCATTATCGGCTCAACGGGCCAACCGTTCGCCTTTGGAGAACCAAACGCCACCGTGCCGGCTTGCCCGGCCGGAGCGGTGGTCTGTTGGCTACAAGCCGTCCCCAGATTTCCCATTTCCGCCTGCGAATCGACGCCGCCTCCGGCGGCGTCGATTCGCAGGCGGAAGTATTGCGGGTGAACCCTGCCTGTAGCTGGCTGACCATGGCTCCGGCGGGGCAAGCCCGCACGGTGGCCTTCTGGGCAACTCGGACTTGTGTAGGACAACGAGGCCGTTGCCCTGGGCTGAGTGAACGGCAGGACCTTCGGCCCGACAGCCGCGGGACCAGAAGCGGCAACCACGCGCAGTGGCTCCGACACTGCTTCCGACATGTTCCCGCCCGCCATATACGAAAGCCCGTCGTCCCGCAGAACGTGCGCGAAGTTCCATGCCTTGTTGACGATGTTCTGGGTGTCGGTGCTCATATTGATCTGCTACCTCCCGAATCAGTCTCATCGGTGTCTCTTGGATTGGCCGTGTACTTCCGGACAGAGGGATCACTTTGCAGTTCGTTCGTCATTTCTTCAAGCACTTGGTTGTAACGCTTGACGCAAGCCAAATTGTGTAGCCGGTAAGCGTCCCGTTTGGCCAAGACTTTGTGGGAAAGCAGTTCTCGCCGCAACTCGTTCAAATGCTCTGAAACTGACGCTACGTACTGATGAAACTTGACCAACTGGTTCCAGTCGCCTTGGTGGGCTGCCCGAAGCCATTGTCCTCGCAATGCGTTGAACCAATTCTGAAACGCCACATGTCCCGTGATGCAGGCCAGTCTTCCAGCAGCGTGCGAAGGGACTTCCGCGAACGTTGGATTGGCAAGGAGTTCCTGGGGAGTGCGTGCCGGTAGCGCCGACAGAATCGCCCAACTGCTGAAGAACTCGTGCAGGACATCAATGCCGTCCTCAATGTAACGCTTCTCAAACCACTCAACGATTTGCTTGCGTGCTGCCAGTCGCTCCTGCAAGAGAACGAGTACTACGGGGATCATTGCTCCCACGCACACGGACACCGACGAAGTGACCAACAGTTCCAATGATGTCATGCAGAAGTCCTTCTTGATCTTTGTCGTGGATGCCGTCCATCGCGATTCGGTGTCTGTTTGGCACTTGATGCTGCTTCCGTAGCATGTCGGATGCGTCCGAGGAACAACGCGGCGGGTTCGTCGGCAGGGTCTTGAGGGACGAGTTCGCCCTCGAAGGCACGTTGGAGGATGGCCTGACGAAGGCTCGATGCACGCTTGATCCCAGCAATTACTTCGTTCTCAACGGCCTTCATGATAGAATCGTGGCGTGTAACCTCAGAAACGATCACCCTCTGCTCCGCCAGGGGCGGTAGCGGGAACTCCAGTTTAGCAAAGCGCCCAGCGCCAAGATGGGCGATATTGACCGTGATTGTGGCAATCTTCTGGAAACGTCCGTTCTTCAAGTAGGTCAAGAAGACTGCCAAGGCGTATTCTGGGTCCAGACCATCAGAAGCTCGAAAGCGTACTAGGGTGTTCGTAAAGCACGCCCCCGGCACTTCATCCCGATAAATGGCGGGACGCCCGATCAGTTCCTTACTTTGTCCTTCATTGAGTAAGACATCACCGTATCCGAGCCGATAAGTCTCGTACTCGGTTGGGGTGAAGTTCATTTGCATGACATCGGAGGTGTCGATGCGATTCTCAAAGACGTTGGCAACTCGTAGATATGGTCGCATGTGAGGACCAGTGTGGTGCTTCGGAGATCGCTGTCGTCCAAGCTGCACGCGACCAGCTTGATTGACAGTTGCCCAGCACCAACCTTCCGGTAATGGCGGAAGGTTGGTGCGGTCCGGTGGTGGGGGTTCCTTGTACTTGTCTTTCCATTTGGCGGGCGGGGTCTTGCCGGCCTTGGCGAAGGCGGCGATTTGGTCCTGTTCCCACTTGCGACGGCTTTCAGCCAGGATGCGGGCAAGCAACCGCGGGCCGGCTTCGTTGGGCCGGTTCTTCTCCCGCCACTCGGCGGTCAACCGCCCCTCGACCGCCGCCTTCAGGACCGCCGCCCGGTAACGCTTCAGATTCGCCCGCACCCGCTTGAGCGCCGCCACACCTGCGTCCAGGTCGGAGAAGAGTTCCTCGATCTTGGCGACGATGCGGTGCTGCTCGTTGAGCGGGGCAAGCGGCACGGGAAAACGACTGAGTACCCCCTTGTTTATCGAGGCCAAGTTAGTCGTCTGTTTTCCCGTTCGGACAAACCACTTCTGGCCGAAGTGGTTGCCGTGGTACGAAATGAACTTCGGTTCAGCGACCTCCCGGCACAATCTCGCCCGGAATATGTGGTTCTGGTGAATGCACTCGGGGATTTCGCCACTCCACACCCAACCGCGACCGAGCTTATCTCGGTCGCCACCTTCCGTGAAGAGGACATCCCCTTCTTGCAGCCGAAGTGACTGGATCTTCTCCTCTTCGGCTAGGATGCTCTTCATGTCTGACAGATCAAGGAACCCGCGTTGAACGTTCGCCACCCGCAGATAGGGAACCTCCCGCGTCGTGGTTGTGCTTCGGCGCTTCTGATCCTTCGTAATCCCTCCCTCGATGTCCGCAATGGTGGCAAGAGCAGTCCAACACCACCCTTTCGGCAGCGGCGGCAGCGCACTCACGTCCAACTCGGCAGATATCTTCTTGCCATTTCGACTCATACCGCCTTCCTCACGATGAACATTTGCCACCTACCTGCTCCTAGAACCGACGTTCCTTGAAACGCTCCACCCACTCGCGTAGTGTTTCGACTCGAATGCGTAATGCGGATGGGAATAGGACATAGAACTCGCTCATAGCCTTGGCGCAGTGATCTTCCCAACCCGTGCGCAGTTCCTCAGCCGTGACCTTTCCATGATGGTGGTACTCCTTGGCGCGGCATGGTTGCGGCTCCTCAACAGCAAGAAGAACGCTCGAACTCACCGACAACAGCTTCTTTCCCTGAAGTGGAGCGGCGACAATCGTGTACAAGACCGATTCGCCCGGCTCGTAGGCTTCGGTGAATCGAGCCATGAACATGAAGAACTCAATGAAGGCGGACATGCTCCACTGATAGGCAACCCACTGCCCTGGTGGAGTCTCTTTGTCGCCAACGTAGGGACCCTTGCCTGCTTCTCTGTTCTCGTAGAACTCTTTGTGGAAGACGAAGAGGCCGGAATAGGTCATTGCCCATGCCTCTCCGGGACGCTCACTTGCGATTCCCCAGCCCATTCCGGCCGTGCCTCGATGGTACGCCGGAAAGCTGTGGTAGACGCGAATCGAGTGCCTGCAAATCGCTTCCTCCAGCATTTCGGGTTCCGACCACCGCCGAGGAGTGTATGTCCCAGGGGAGAATGACATCCACCAAGCGCCCGCTGTAGGCTTCTGCGACTGCGTGAGGCCGAGGTCGTCCCAGACTTGGGAAATCTCTCGTTTGAATTGCTCCTCATCCGAGGGCTGCGAGAGCTGTGGTTTGCCTTTGAGCATGGCGTTGAACATCGCGAGAAACTCGTCGGCCCGTGTCTTCGTAGCCAACCCGATCAAGGCCCTCCACTCGTCAACTGTGCCCACCGGCTTCGATTCCGCGTTCTGGTTCCGAACGTAGATTGCTCCCTCTCGCAGAATGTGTTTCCGGCTATCCTCTGGGTCGTCGTAAGACTTCACGCAGAAGGCCGGGATGTCGTCGAACTGCTGAATCGTGATGATGACGAATGTTTTGCCGGCGTGCTCTTGCCTATAACAGACAAGACGAATTGAAGGGGAAAACCTATTGTTGATCCAGTTGGCAACCCGTGTTGTCTCGAATGAGTCGGCCTCTGCAGTAGTCAGGCCCGTGTTCTCGAAATGGCCAGGGGCCTTTTCAGCCTTTCCGATGACGATTACGCCGCCGTCGAGAGAATTGCAGAAGGCAGCGATGTCCTTGGCCAGCGCGGCCGAATTCGCTTGGCCGTCCCACTCCATCGGGCCTTTGGCGTCGATGTTGTCGCTCTCACCGGAACACTCGATCCATCGAATCAAGTGCTCACGTGCGGGAATTGAATCGCCGGGCGTTGTGCTCATGCCGCCAACCTCGCGTTCAATTCATCCAAGATGCCGGTCAATCCGTCGCCGAATACGTCATACGCCTTTCCGAGGCCGCCGAGGGTGTTGAAGGGGGCGTAATCGAGGTCGTCCTGCTCGATGGCGGCGCTGGTGGCGATGTGGTCCTTGATGGCGTCGAGCCATTGGCGCTGCTCTACCGTGAACTCGACGCCTGCGGTGGCCCGGTCGGCCAGCCAGGCCTGATATCGCTCCTCGACGCTGCGGCCGAAGGGGGCCAAGAGCTGGTCGGGGTCGATGGCATGGCGCACCAAGGCAATCACGTCCACCAGCTTGTTCCCGCCCCGGCCGCGGACCTTCTCCGGCTCCACCACCTCGAACGCCCGCCACAATAGGCCCGGAGTGGCTTCAACCGGCGGCCGGTTGAGGGCCGCCGCCAACTCCTTGACGTGCCGGTAACGCAGGCCGCTACGGTATGGCCGGCTGTAGAGCAGTTGCAGGGCCTCCAGTTCCGCCTTGTTGTCCGCGATGAACTGGCGGAAGCTGGTGACCAGGGATTGGGCGCGCTCGTGGGCACCGGCGTCGAACTCGGCGCGCAGCAGCACGTCCTGGGTTTCGCCGTCGATGATCTGGTCGGCGGCCCGCTTGATCGACAGGATCAACTCCCGCAGCTTCGGCTTGAGGAACGGCTCCAGGGCCGTCTGCATGAGGCGCTGCTCGGCCCGGTCGTATTGCTCCTCGGTCGGCTGCTCGTCGGCCGCAAGCCCGAATCGTGCCGCGGCCTCGGCAACGACGGCGTCCGCGTCCACGCTGTCCAAAAGGCCCTTCGTCAGCGCGGCCAAGTCGCTGCCGCCGGTTTGCCGGCGGATTTGCTCGTTCTGTTCGGCGGCCAGTTCGTCCGTCAGCCGCGCGAGCTTTCCCGCCAGCGCCAAGGTCACATCCTCGTCGGCCGCGCCCGCCGCCACAAGCTTCAGGATCTTGTCCAACGGGACGGACGGCTTCCGGTCGAGCGGTTTCGACTCGGTCTTGTCCTGCTCGCACACGCCAACGGCGTCGACGATGACGAAATGGGTCTTGCGCCGGGCGTCGGGCGTGACGCTTTGCAGCGTGTCGGGATCGACCACCCGCACGCCCCGGCCCTTCATCTGGTCGAAGTAGCCTGCCGACTTGACGTTCCGCAGGAAGACGAGGCATTCGAGCGGCTTGACGTCGGTGCCCGTGGCGATCATGTCCACCGTGACGGCGATGCGGGGATTGAACGAGTTGCGGAACTCGGTCAGGATGTCCTCGGGCTTCTTGCCGGTGGTCTTGTAGGTGATCTTCTGGCAGAAGTCGTTGCCCCGGCCGAACTCCTCGCGGATGACGCGGGTGATGTCCTCGGCGTGGGAATCGTCCTTGGCGAACACCAGGGTCTTGGGCACTTCGGTGCGGCCGGGGAAGATGTCGGTAAAGAGCCGGTCGCGGAAGGTCTGAACCACCAGGCGAATCTGGTTCTCGGCCACCACGTCCCGATCGAGGTCGGTGGCCGTATAGGTCAGGTCGTTGTCCAGTTCCGCCAGTCGCTGTTTCCGCGTGCGGCGATCTCGGGCGGGGACGAACTTGCCCGGCGCGCCGGCCAGCGTGGCCCCCTCCTTCGTGATGCGGGTCTCGATGCGGTAGACGTCGAACCCGACGTTGACCCGATCGGCCACGGCCTGCTTGTGCCCGTACTCCATGACGAGGTTGGTGTTGAAGAAGGCGATGGTCTGCTTGGTGGGCGTGGCGGTGAGGCCGATCAGGAAGGCGTCAAAGTATTCCAACACCTGCCGCCAGAGGTTGTAGATGGACCGATGGCACTCGTCGATAATGATGAAGTCGAACGTTTCGATGGGGATGGCCGGGTTGTAGACCACCGGCAGCGGCTTCTTGATGAGCCGGCTTTCCGTCTCGAACAGCGAGCCCTCTTCGTTCTCCTCGGCGAACTCGGGTTCGCCCTTGAGAATGGAGTAGAGCCGCTGGATGGTGGTGATGCACACCCGGCTCACCGGGGCGATCGTGTTGGACCGCAGCAGTTGGACGTTGAACTCGTCAGTGAACTTGTAGCCGCTCGTTGGGCTGACGAACTGCTGGAACTCCTTGTGCGTTTGCCTGCCGAGGTTGCCGCGGTCCACCAGGAACAGCACCCGCTTCGCCCCGCCGTACTTGACCACCCGGTAGGCCGTGGTGACGGCGGTGTGCGTCTTGCCGCTGCCGGTGGCCATTTGGTTCAGCGCGCGGGGCCGGTTGTCGGCCAGCGAGGCTTCCAGGTTGGCGATGGCCTCGATCTGCACCCGCCACAGTCCCTCGGTATCGAGCGGCGGCATTTCCCGCAGCGAGGCGCGAAGCTGCTTCTCAAGGCACACCAGCCGCCGCAACTCCTCCGGGCGATGGAACGTGAACACCTCGCGGCTTCGGGGATACGGGTCCAGCGCGTTGGTGAACTGCGTGACGACGCCCGTGCTTTCATAGGCCAGCGGCAGCGGCAGCCGGTAGTGGGGCAGGTTGGCCGGCAGGCCGCGGGTGTATTTGGCCGACTGGGTTTCCACTCCGGTGAGCGTGTGGCCCTCGGGCTTGGCCTCGATAACCCCTAGCACGCGCCGATCGACGTAGAGGAGATAGTCCGCCAAGCCCGTCGTGAGCGGAAACTCGCGCACCGCCACGCCGGGGCCGGCCGAGAGGTCCATGCTCCGGTAGTCCTGCACCAGCCAGCCGCACTGGCCAAGCTGCCGGTCGATCTTCTGGCGGGCCTTTTGTTCCAGCGTCACGGCGTCTCCCACCGTTTGTTCAACGCATACGGAAGCAGGCAATGCATCCACTTCGCGTCCTCGACGGTCACTAGGCCGTCAGGTGCCACGCCTGCAACGCAGGCGTTCTTCGTCAAGTCTTCCAGGCTGGACATAGTCTTCGCCCTCGGTAGGACTGCCTCCGCACGGCGGGCTGGCGGAGACGGTTGCCGCAATGCGCGGCTGCGCGCCCCCTCGATGTGGCAGGCACTCTGTCGCCTCAATAGTTCCGCAGTTTGCGGGTCGTGGAAGCCGTCATTCTACCGCTCGCGGGTTGTCCGCACAATCCTCGCGGTGGATTGGCAATGTGAGAGACGGGGCGTAGGGAAGTTGCTCGAACGCAAGGACAGGCAAGGCCGTTTGCAGCGGAACCCGACGCGCGCGCGAGCGCGTCCCCATCTTCGATCTCCCAACTCCCAGCTTCCGCCATCCGTTCCGCGTCAGCGCGTTACTGACACCTGACAACTGTCACTTGATACCTACTTCTTCCTGGCCTAGTTTTTTGTCTTGCCAACCGGCATCCGACTTGCTAAACTCGGACACATATACATGTGTACCGTATTCTCGGCTGGCCCGAAAGGTTGATTCTTCGTGCCAGACGGAGGGGTGCATGGTGAGTGTGGAAAACGAGAAAATTGCCACCCAAAAAACTGAGCCCCGGTTGGAGTTGGAGATGGGGACGCGATCGCGCGGGGGGATAGGGGACACGAATGGACTCACGATGAGTTGCAGTCCCGCCGTCAGAGACTGGCCGGCTTAAACGTGGGCGCGAGGTAGTCACCAAGCTCACCGGGGGAAGCAAGAGAAGCGGGGCAGGCGGATTGGCAGGAGCCGGCGTCGGATGGTAGGATGGTGCTCATGCTGGCGGTTGACGGGTCGATGTCGGCAAGGCGTGGCTGCCGGCAGAAGCATAACAACGGTACACGGAAAGCATGGCATGTTACGAAACACGGTAGCGATTGCATTGATACTCTTCAGTCTTGTTGCCGCTCGCGGCGCCGAGTGGCGTCATCCGCTCTATCTCGACGGCGGTGACTGCTGGCGGGGGCGGATTCCCGTCGTGGTACATAACAATCGCGATGTGCCGGCTGAGGGCGAGCCGGTGGCGCTGAGCGTGGGCACGGCCCCGGGCGAGGCGGCCCTGGCCGGACAAGAGGCGAGGGCCGTTCGCGTGACCGACGCCGCCGGAACCGAAATGCTGTTCGCCCTGACAGACCGCCAAGGCGCGCCGTGGACCGAGGGGCCCATCCCCAAAGGTAGCACCCTGGCGATTCCGGTTGAATGTCCGTCCCGGGCCGAGGCGGTGTATTATGTCTACTTCGACAATCCGGCCGCGTGGCGCGTGCCCGACTATCTCGACGCACGACTCGGCGTGGTTAATGGCGACTTCGAGGACGGCAGCGGCTCGACACCCGCCGGCTGGCGGCACGATGAGTCCGACGAGCGGCACCATGCAAGCTGGAGCGACGAGCATCCGCACTCGGGAAAGCGATGCGTGAAGACTGTCGTGGCGAAAGGGGCTGAGCCTACTTGGATCGCAACGCGACAAGGTGATATCCACGTCGTCGGCGGTGCAAAGTATGCGATGCGGGCGTGGGTCAAGGCCGAGAACGTTCGGGGATTCGCCGGCTGGTATCTCCACGCGGGTACTCAGCGGCAGCCCATGATGATCGCTCCGATGCTCAACGGCGGCGAGGGCAGTTACGATTGGAAGGAGGTCGTTGCCGAGTTCACCGCCCCACCCGAGGCCAACCTCGCTAGCCTGGGCACCGTGCTGCGTGGCACGGGCACCGCCTGGTTCGATTCGATAACGCTCGAGTGTCTCGAACCGGGGGGCCTCAACGCCGAAGCCAAATCGCCCGAACGCATGGATATCAAGGAACTCGGCCGCCGAGAGCCATGGCCCGACGACTTGCGAGAGAAAGAAGACTCTCCCATTTGCCTGCCGCCAGGGCAGCCGGCTCGGGACCATCGGGCCGTGGTCCGAACGTTCAACTTTTCGGACGAGCCGCTTGCCGAGTTGCTGGTCGGCGTTCCATTGGGTGAAATCGATGACCGGATGCGCGGACGGCTCAACCGCGGATCGCTGCAGGTAACTCACGGCGGCCGGACCGTGTCGCACTTTCTCGACGGCAACCTGATGCTTTTCGAGGCAGGCGTGCCCGAGCGATCAGCGGCCGACTACCATGTGTACTTCTCCGACGATCCGAAGTTTGACGCCACGGCCGGAACACAATACGCATCGCTGGCGGCGTCGGGACGTAACCTGGTGAAGAACCCCAGCTTCGAGCAGGGCAAGAACTTGCCCGAGGCATGGACCGCCGGCGAGCAGGGACGCGACGGCGTCACTTGGTCGGTCGATCGTACGGCGGCACCGGGCCTGGGCAACCAGTGCGCGAAGATGCACGTGCCACACTCGGTGCCGAAGAACTGGCGTGGATGGCATCAAGACGTGGCTGTGCGTCCCGGACGCACCTATCTGTTTGCCGCCTGGGTGAAGTGCCACGATCTGAAAGGCAACCTTTCGCTGCACGCACATCGGCACACGGCGTCCGGCTCGCATTCAGAACATGAACCGATGGCAGGCGTGGGATCGGCGATTAGCGGCACGACCAACTGGACGCTTCTTTCCGGCCTGCTCACCATGCCTGGCGACACCGTCATGCTGCGACTCCATCTGACTACCGACGGCACGGGCGCGGTCTGGCACGACGGGGTGGTGCTGGCCGAGTGTATTCCCGGGCGGATTGCCCAACTGGAAGGGCGGCCAATGAAGGACGTCGCCTCGCCTTGCCTTTGGCCCGTGCCGGCTGTCGAAAAGGTCTTTCCCGACGAACCGGCCCCACGTAGCGACGCTGCTATCGAGGCGTTCGCGGCGGCGCGCAACGAGCGCGAGTCGCTTCAGTGGGCAGTTCGCAGTCCGCGGGCAATCGGCGATGTCCACGTCGAGGTCGATCCCTTAGTCGGGCCCAACGGGGCGAAACTCGCCGATCTGGAGGTGAACGTGGTCGGTTACGTGCCGATCGACCATGCGACGAGCTACTATTCGTCGCAAACGCCCGCATGGCATCGCAAGGCGCCAGGCCATTCAGGTAGCTGCGACGGCTGGCCGGGCCTGTGGCCCGATCCGTTGCTGCCTCGTCGCACGTTCGATCTTGGGGCCAACGCAACGCAGGCCATCTGGGTTACGGTAAGCGTGGGCAAGGATGCGCCGGCGGGCGACTATCGGGGCACGCTTCGTCTGACGCACGAGGGCCATGTCCTTGCCGAGTCGCCGTTTGACTTTCGCGTTTGGGACTTCACCCTGCCCGATGAGCGCAACGTAGGCGCGATTTACGATGTACGCCTCGGCCGCACCGACGCCGGTTGGGGCAAGTCGCTCGACGAGCTGTACCCCGAAATGGTCCGCTTCCTGGCCGAACGCCGACTGTGCGCCGACACGATTCGTCCGGCGCCGACAATCCGTTACGAAGACGGCCGGGTCGTGGCCGACTTCACCGAGTTCGACAAGGCGGCCGCGTGGTATTTCGACGAGTTGAAGCTGCCGTTTTCGTATATGCCCCACGACTTCTACCTGTTCGGCTGGGGCCTTCCGCCCAAGACCTTCTCCGGCGAACGGCCCTATCCGGGCGAATCGCCCTACGAAGGGGCCGATCGAAGCCAACTGAGGCCCGAGTATAAGGCGGCCTACCAGGCATGCCTGAAGGTCTACTGGGAGCATCTGAAAGAAAAGGGCTGGGACAAGAAGGTGGTCCTCTACATCTCCGACGAACCGTTCGACCGTCACGAGCACATTCGCGGGCAGATGAAGGCCCTGTGCGACATGATCCACGAAGTCGATCCGAAGATTCCCATCTACTCGAGCACGTGGCGCCACGTACCCGACTGGGACGGCTATCTCAACGTGTGGGGCATCGGCCATTATGGGGTTGTACCGGTCGAGAAAATGGCCGAACTGCGCGCATCCGGCACCCGTATCTGGTTTACCACCGACGGCCAGATGTGTACCGACACGCCCTATTGCGCCGTCGAACGGCTCCTGCCACACTATTGCTTCAAATACGGCGCCGGGGCCTACGAATTCTGGGGCGCGGCCTGGCTCACCTACAACCCATATCAATACGGCTGGCACGCCTACATCCACCAGTCCGACGAGCCGGGACGCTCCTACTGGGTCCGATACCCCAACGGCGACGGCTTCTTGATCTATCCCGGCAAGCCGATCGGCCACGACGGGCTGGTCAGCTCGATCCGCCTGGAGCAGGCACGCGAAGGCGTCGAGGACTACGAATACCTACACATGTTGGGGCAGTTGATCGCACGAGCGAAGACCGCTGGCCGCGACGTAGCCGCAGGTCAGGCCGCGATGGAGCGCGCGGCCACGCTGGTCGATATCCCAAACGCCGGAGGGCGGTACTCCAGCAAGATACTGCCCGATCCGCAGTTGCTGTACTCCGTGCGAGCCGGTTTGGGCGAGGCGATCGAGAAGATGTATGCCGACGGCTATTGAGGGTCGGCAGCCGGCTTGAGATAACCACGGGCGACGGCGTCGGCGATGAGCTGCTCGGCGTATTGCCACAGCCGGGGAGCGCCGTCGACAATCGGGTGACATCGGACGACAACCTGGTCGGCAGTGATTCCGTGTTCGCGCCAGGCACGTCCCTCGGTAAAGTAGTTGTGCATCAGCGGCTGCAAGCGGTCCAGCGCGCCGGCATAGCGAGCCTCGGCCGTTTCTCTCGCCTCGAACTCCTCCCACAACGCACGAAACTCCGAAGCCTGATCCGGCGGCAGCAGCGAGAATATTCGATCGGCCGCGCGAAGCTCTCGTTCCGCTTGGGTTTCTCGCCCTTTCGAGTCGTAAGCGTACGTATCACCTGCGTCAATCTCGACCAGATCGTGGACCACGACCATTTTAAGCACGCGCGTCACGTCGAGGTTTTCATCGGCCGCGTACTCGGGCAGCAGGAATGCCATCAAGGCCAGATGCCAGGAATGCTCCGCATCATTCTCCAGACGGGAGCCGTTCAACAGCCAGTTTCGGCGGAAAATGTGTTTGAGCTTATCCACCTCGCGCACAAAGGCGAGCTGCTGCTCAAGCCGGTCAGTAGTCCATGCGTTGCGGTCGGTCATCCTACGTCCATGATGAACCTTTAGTTAAGACTCGGATCGGGTGGGATCCGCTTGATATTCAGCATTTCCGGCAAGGGATGCCGGGCACCTTTCACCAAGCGGGCCCAGAGGTCTTCGCCAGCGTGGAAGACATCATCAACGGAGGCAGTCACGGTGAGCCAGCCGCCTACTTCCAATTCATTCTCAAGCTGTCCGGGTCCCCAGCCTGAATGGCCAACGAACACTTTGTAGGGCAGATCGTCGCAAAGTACCAACTTGTCGAGATGGTCCTTTTTGGCGGCAAAAAACACGCCGTCAAGAACCTCCAGTTCTCCAAGGTCGGGCATCGCGTGGACGGCCATGATTGGTCCGGGGACGGGGCCGCCCAGGTAGACCGGGCCGCTACTGTTGCATGGTTCGTTGCCCACGTCGGCCCACAACTGGCGCAATTCTTTGTTCGTTGGCCGGTTGAGGACCAGTCCCAAGGCCCCTTGCTCGTTGTGCTGGACCATGAGCACCACGGACCGAATGAAATTCGGATCAAGTAGTTCCGGCGAGGCGACCAGCAAGCGCCCTTCCAGCGAATCCATAGCGAAATACTCGCATCTTGTTGTGTCTTCTGAATCTTTCGAAAACGCCATCTTCCGAAGACATCTTCCACCCTATTTCACCACAAAACGGACTCGGCGGCAAGTCCTACCCCAATATGAGTGGACCACTAGTCCCTTTAAGAACGTAATTGTTATGCTGTAGCCGAAGCTTCTCTGGCGATTGGGTCAGGTTCGATGATCTTCAAGGGTAACCAGGGGCCTCGATTCGGGGGGACAGCCGCCGGAACAACAGCACGAGCTGCCGCAGTCCTCGCCTTCCTCGGACTTGTTCTGACCGTGACATCCGAGCCTCAGCCCTCGCTTGCCGAACAACATGCCAATGCTCATGAGAAGGCCAGCCAGGAGAAATACGACAATTGTGGCAATAAACTGTTGCACAACAACCTCCTATTCGGGATTTCTCCCGCAAGAATCCTGGGGCGCGGCCGCTTCTTCCTCTGGAATATGCGCTTCTTCAAACTCCGGGGTCTTTTTCTGGGAAAAGCCGGTGTCTGTTTTCACAATCATCAGTATAGCCAGCTTATGTTCGACGGCAACGCGATAGCCCTCTTCCGGCCCCAGTACCATCAGACCGGTGGCCAGGGCGTCAGCCCGAGCACACGATGGATCTAATACCGATACGGAAACCAACTGGTGTTGGATCGGCCGGCCCGTGCGAGGATCGATGATATGCGAATAACGCCGGCCATCCTGCTCGAAATAATTGCGATAACCGCCGGAGGTCGCCAGTCCGGTATCGGCCAGTTCGATTACTCGCTGGACGGTGCGCACGCCCGGCAAGGGCGTCTCGATCCCAATCCGCCATGGCTTCCCCTCCTGATTGACGCCCCGGCCCTTCATTTCACCACCGATGTCGACCAGGAAGCTTTCAATGCCTGCACGTCGCAGTAGAAGAGCAATCTGGTCTACCGCATAGCCCTTGGCCACGCCAGAGAGGTCGATTCGCAGGCTAGGGCTCGCCTTGCGGACGGAGTGCGGATCGAGTTGATACTCGATCTTGTCCAAGCCGATTTTGGCCTTCGCCTCGGCAATCCGCTCGTCGGTAGGCGTCCGGTTGGACATCCTTCGGTCGGGACCAAAGCCCCACAGGTTGACCAATGGCCCGCATGTAATATCGAATGCTCCCTCGGTGACCTGGCCAACATGGACTGCCTCAGCAACCACCTCGGCAAGCTCTTCGGAGCAGTTCATCCACTGACGGCTCTCGAAATCGTTCAGCTCGGAAACGTCGGAGGTGTCGTCATAGGTCGAAAGCAGCCCATCGAGTTCATCGAGCCGTCGTTCAACAGCTTGGCGAATCTCGACCGCGGCATCCTCCTCCGACAGGCCCAAAACCTTCACGGTATACTGGGTGCCCATGGTCGAGCCGGATAAAGTGAAGAGGCGAGCATTCTTTTGCTCTGGCTCATGCTCTCGCGCGGCGCAGCCTGCCAGAATCGTTAGAAGCTGGAGGATCACGATGAACCGCATTGTGGCTCCTTGTTTGCCTCTACACACCGAAATCGTCAAATGCGATGTTCTCTTCTTCCACACCCATGTTGTCGAGCAGGCTCACAACGGCCTTGTTCATCATCGGGGGCCCGCAGAAATAATACTCTACATCTTCGGGCGCGGGGTGCTCTTTCAGGTAATACTCCAACAGCACCTGGTGAACGAAACCCACGGGACCGTTCCATTTGTCTTCTGGGAGTGGTTCTGAAAGGGCCAAATGCCACTGAAAATTGGGATTCTCCTCGGCCAGACGTTCGAACTCTTCGGTATAGAACGCCTCGCGCAGACTCCGCGCGCCGTACCAGTAGGAAATCTTGCGCCGCGACTGGCGGCGTTTGAGCAACTCGAACAGGTGCGATCGAAGCGGCGCCATTCCTGCCCCGCCGCCAACGTAGATCATCTCGGTATCGGTATCCTTGATGAAAAACTGTCCGTATGGTCCTGAAATGGTCACCTTGTCGCCTGGCTTGAGGCCGAAGATGTACGATGACATCTTCCCTGGCGGAGCATTGGACGCCTCGGGTGGCGGCGTGGCAACGCGCACGTTGAGCATGATCATGCCCTTCTCGCCGGGATAGTTCGCCATCGAGTACGCTCGCGACACCGACTCGGTAACCTTCGACTTGTATCGCCACACATCGTACTTGTCCCAATCGTCCCGGAATCGTTCGTCAATGTCGAAGCTGCGATAATCGACTTCGTGTGGCGGGCAGACGATCTGAATGTAGCCGCCCGCCTTGAACTCGACCTCCTCGCCAGGTGGCAGTTCCAGAACGAGTTCCTTGATGAAGGTCGCCACGTTCCGATTGGAACGGACCGTACACTCCCACTGCTTGATGTCGAATACCTCGGCTGGAATCTCGATGGTAAGGTCTTGCTTGACCGCCACTTGGCAGCTCAGCCGCACGCCATCTCGTATCTCGCGCCGACTAAGAAAGTTCCGCTCGGTTGCAAGTACGTCGCCGCCGCCCTGATGCACCTTGATGCGGCACTCGGCACAGGTTCCCTGCCCTCCGCACGCCGACGGAACGAAAATTCGGTTCTCCGCCAGCACGCCCAGCAGTTTTCCGCCGGTCGGCACGACCAGCGACTTGTCCGGGGCTTCGTTGATCTCGATTCGCACCTCGCCCGGCGGAACGAGCCAGCGGCGCGCAACGAGCACAACGGCCACCAGGGTCAAAACAATGACCGAGAAAGCCACGACGCCGATCACGATTTGGATGATCAACGCTCCACCTCTTACAGCCTGATTCCAGAAAACGACATGAACGCCATGGCCATGAGCCCCGCGATAATAAACGTTATGCCCAACCCGCGGAGCCCTTTGGGGATATTATTGTACTTGAGTCTCTCGCGGATAGCCGCCAGGGTGACGATGGCCAGTGCCCAGCCAAATCCGGTGCCCAGGCCGAAGGTAACACTCTCACCAAACGTGTACTCGCGTTGCACCATGAAGAGCGACCCGCCAAGGATTGCGCAGTTTACCGTAATCAACGGCAGAAAGATGCCCAGGGCGTTGTACAGGGCCGGCACGTACTTGTCGAGCGCCATTTCCAGGATTTGTACAATGGCGGCAATCACGCCGATGTAGCTGATGAGCCCAAGGAACGTCAGGTCGAGCGTGGGAAAGCCAAGCCAGCCGAACGCCCCCTCCTTGAGAACATAGTGATAAATCAGGTTATTCACCGGCACCGTAATGCTTTGCACCACGACAACGGCAATACCCAATCCAAAGGCCGTCTCCACACGGCGCGACACGGCGAGGAATGTACACATCCCCAAGAAAAAGGCAAGCGCCAAGTTCTCGATGAACGCCGCCGTCAGGAAGATGCTGAGGTGATGCTGAATCATCGCTTCGTTTTCTCGCAATGGGTCACAACCGAAGGCATAGGCCGGAACAAGCGAAGCGCAGTTCCGGCAGCCACTCCACTCAATCACTCGTTCTCAACCTGCTCCGGTTTCCACGTCCTCAACAACCAAATCAATAATCCGATAATGAAGAAGGCACTGGGGGCCAGGAGCATCAGGCCGTTCCCCTCATACCAGCCGCCCTCGGTGCTCAGCGGCAGGACACGGTATCCGAGCAAGGCCCCCGACCCGAATAACTCGCGAATGGCGCCAACAATGAGCAGAACCAGGCTGTAGCCGATCCCGTTTCCCAACCCGTCAAGAAAGCTCAGTACCACGCCGTTCTTCATGGCGAACCCTTCGGCACGTCCCATAACAATGCAGTTGGTGATAATCAGTCCGACGAAAACCGAAAGCTCCTTGCTGATGTCGTAGGCGTACGCCTTGAGGAACTGGTCGACGACGATCACCAGCGATGCAATAATCGTCATTTGGACAACCATGCGAATGCTCGACGGCACGAGATTCCGAATGGCGGCCACTGCCATATTCGAGCCGGTGACCACGAAAATCACGGCAACGCACATGGTGATGGTCGTCTCCAGCTTCGTGGTGACGGCCAGCGCAGAACAGATGCCCAACACCTGCGCCAGGATGGCGTTGTTGTCGATAATCGGTTCCAGGAGGACCTTGCTGGGTTTGGTCATGACCCGACCTCCTTGGGCATCTTGCCGAGAAATGGGCCGTACCCATACTCGCCGAGCCAGAACCGCACGAGGTTGCTTACACCTCGCGAGGTAAACGTCGCGCCGGAAAGACCGTCGACCTTGTACCGGGCATCCGGCGTTTGCCGCGTCACTTGCCCCTTGATAACTTCAATACGGACCTTGCCTTCCAAATCGAAAGCCTGCTTGCCCGTCCACAGGGCCTTCCACCGGGGGTTGTCCACTTCGCCGCCGAGCCCCGGCGTTTCGCCGTGCTCGTAAAACGCGAGACTCTCGATGGTGTTCAAATCGGGCCCCAAGGCAATCAGGCCATGCATCATGGCCCAAAGGCCCATCCCCCGAACGGGAAGAATCAGCCGCTGAACCTCGCCATCGCGTTGAAACAAGTACACCTTCTGAAGGTCGGTCCGCTGGCGAATGCCGGCAAGATCCTCGCTGCCACTGAGCACGATGCCCGCCGACGACTCGGCAGATCGGCTTTTCTCGACGAACTCACCGGTACGCAAGTCGACCTGTCGCGTCTCGATTTGCCGGAACAGCGCATCGACGTTGCCCTGTTCTCCAGGCGCCATGAGCCCCGCGGCCAGAAGAATGTTGCGGCGCAGGTCCAACGCGGCATTGTATTGCTGGACGGGCCGGAGGGTCACGGCCGCCGTCGACACGAGCAGCGAGCAGACGATGCACACGCACGCGGCCATCAGCATCGTATAGGCAAACGAATCGTTACGCATGCCTCAAGGCCCTCCGTCGAATACTGGTGCGCACAACGCAATAATCAATTAGCGGCGCGAACGTGTTCCCAAATAGAATGGCCAGCATGACACCTTCGGGAAACGCTGGATTGATCACACGAACGAGAATAGTCATCGCTCCAATAATCGTCCCATACACATACTGGCCCGCACGGGTCATCGCCCCGCTGACCGGATCGGTAGCCATGAACACGAGCCCGAACGCAAATCCGCCCAGCACGAGGTGCCAGTGCGGCGGCACGCTGAACATGGGGTTCGTTTCGCTTCCAACGCTCCATAGCAGGGTTGCCAACCCGAGCCCTCCGGCCAGCATGCTCAGCATGATACGCCACGAGGCGATCTGGGTTAGTAGCAGAATGGCCGCGCCGATAAGGCAGGCCAGTGCGGAGGTCTCGCCCATCGAACCGGGTATTGTTCCAAAAAATGCCTGCGCGTAGGTCCAGTCGATTGCCGGTAACCCGCCAAGAGCGGCGGCACCAAGAGGCGTCGCGCCGCTGAACCCGTCTACGGCCGTCCACACCAGATCCCCCGAACTGGCTGTTGGGTAGGCAAAGAACAGAAAGGCCCGGCCAGTCAGTGCAGGATTAAGGAAATTATACCCAATGCCGCCGAATATCTCCTTGCCAATCACTACCCCGAAGCTGATACCCAGGGCCACCTGCCACAAGGGAATGGTGGGCGGCAGCGTAAGTGGAAACAGCAGACTCGTCACCAGGAACCCCTCGTACACCTCGTGGCGGCGTACCGTGGCAAACAGCAGTTCCCACGCCGCGCCCACGGCCAAGCCTACCATGTACACCGGAAAGAAGTACAAGGCTCCGTGAATCATGTTCGCCAGGGAACTGGCCGGATCGTACCCGACGCCCAGGGCGTCGATCGCCGCTCCGCGCCAGCCGATCGTTGTGGTAAGTTCCAACTCGGCCATGGCGCGATTCGCCTGCAAGCCCGTATTCAGCAGGGCCATGAACCCGCAAGGGAATAGCGATAAGGCCACGATCATCATCATCCGCTTGTAAGCGACGGCATCGCGGACGTGAACCGAGCCTGCGGAAACCTTTCTGGACGTGTACAGAAAGGAATCCGTTGCCTCGAAGACGGGGTAGAGCGCGTGGAGTCGCCCGCCTTCATTGAACGTGGGCGCCACGCGATCAAGGACCTTGCGAAGCAGTCTCATCGAGCCTACTACCCTTCCTTCTCCATGTTCGTCAGGTTGCGCCGCAACATCGGTCCGAAATCGTTCTTGCCGGGACATACGTACGTACACAGGGCCAGATCTTCCTCGTCCAACTCGAGTGCACCGAGCGACTCGGCCTGCTCGACATCGTCAACGGCCAGCGCCCGCAACAGGAACGTGGCAAGCGTATCCAACGGCATGACCCGTTCGTACACGTCCACCGGGAAGATCGGTCGCCAGCTTCCGTGAGCCGCCGTGGTCAGGGGCAAACGTCGGCCGGGTAGCAGCTTCGACGCCGCCAGGCTGAGAACCGAATGCACGTTCCAGCCCGGACGGGCCCAGCCCAGTAGGCGCCGATCGACATCTTCTCTCAGCACCGTCGCCTGCAGGTGATACCGCCCGAGAAAGCCAAGCGTTCCCTTGACAATCCGGCCACCAAGCACTGAGCCCGATATGACCCGATTCTCACCCTCGGCCATCTCCCCGTCCAGCAGTTCTCCCAGATCGGCCCCGATGCGGGTACGTATGAGCCGGGGATTGCGCGTCTGCGGCCCACCCAGGGCAATCACGCGACGATGATCCGGCCGACCGGTAAGAAACAGGGACCCGATGGCCATTACGTCCTGGTAGTTCACGTACCAGACGGTCTTATGACGACTGGCCGGATCGAGAAAATGGATATGTGTTCCCGGCAAACCGGCTGGGTGCGGCCCCTCGAACGCCACCTGCGTGATTCCGGGGAGAACGCAGCCAGGAATGGACGTGCCTGGCGACTTGCAGACGTACGTCTTCTCCCCCCCGAGACGTCCGAGTACTTTCAAGCCGGCGACGAAATCGCCCGGTCGCTCGTGCAGGACCACTTCGGGCGATGCCGCCAGGGGATGCGTATCGATAGCCGTTACAAAGATCGCGCGAGGCTTGGCCTCTGGGGCAGGCGTCTTGCTGAACGGCCGCGTTCGCAGAACGGTCCACAGGCCTGACTGAACGAGCGTCTCGCGGATATCCTCTTCCTTGAGCCGTTCGAGCCGGTCGCCGGAGGTTTGCGGGAATGTTTCGCACGCATCGCCGGACAATTCAATCACCACCGATTCGAGCGCCCGTCTCGCTCCCCGGTTGATCGCCACCACGCGCCCAGCCCCAGGCGCCGTGTAGAGTACGCCCGGCGTCTTCTTATCCTCAAACAGCACCTGCCCTTCACGAACCGCATCCCCCTCGGCCACGGCCATGCTCGGCCGCATCCCGACGTAATCAGGTCCGAGAATGGCAACACGACCGACCAGCGCCCCCTCGCAGATTTCCTGGCGGGGTTCGCCTGCAAGGGGCACATTTACCCCCCTCCCAATCCGGATGGTCTTGCAGTTGGCTGTATTCATATAGCCGTCAATGTACCACGGTACCTCACTCGACCCGCGAGATCAGGGCATTAAGACCAGAGCGGCATTCCTCGAATGGCTCGCACCGCCGACCTATTTCGCCTCGCCTCTCAATAGTCGTACCACGCGAAAGTAATTCTAGTCAATCGCCCCCCTAACCGACAACCCCCAACCGATCCGGATTGTTCATGGCTGACAGAGGACCGCCTTCATCCGCTGATTCGCTCTCGTTGGCGTCCCGGCGTTAGCCGGCAGTTTGATCACGAAGACAAAACGGCTGAACGCGACTTCAAGCGTCAGGAAGCATACGCTCCTGCCGGACCAGGGCACGAACGACCGGCTGGGCGATGGGCATCTGCATCAGGCGTCCCGTGAGGCGGTTGAACCAGCCAGGAATGACGACGGCCCGGCCGCGTGGCAGGGCCCGCAGCGAGCAGTCGACAACCTGCTCCGGCGTCGTCCACATGAAACCGGGAATCTGCCCTGGGTTGAACCCATCCTTCATGCCGGGCGCGTCGTGAAACCCGGTACGAATGAACCCCGGACACAGAACCTGAATCCGCACGCCGGTGCCGCGCAGCTCGTCGTGCAACGCTTGGGTAAATACGGTGAGGTAGGCTTTTGTCGCAGCGTAGGACACCATGCCGGCGCACGGCGTCCAGGCAGTCAGCGAGGAGACGTTAATTATGGCGCCCCGGTTGCGATTGAGCATAGCCGGCAGCACAGAGTGCGTCAGCCGGACAGCGGCCAGTACATGAACGCGGATCATGTCGAGATGCCGCTCGACATCGGCGTCGACAAAGAATCTGGCCACGCCGAAACCGGCATTATTGACCAACATCTCCAGATCGGGCGTAGCCGACAAACGCGCGGCGAGCGAGGCCATCGCATCTTCGTCAGTCAGGTCCACGACAAGCGGTTCCACGCGGACGCCATGCCGCGCGGTCAGTTCATCGCACAGCGTGGTCAGTGCATCTTCACGACGGTCGACGAGCATCAACTCATACCCCCGCGAAGCGAGCTTGTGGGCAAAGCAAGCTCCCAGACCACCCGCCGCTCCGGTAATGATGGCAGTCCGCGATTCACCCGTGCTATTTTCGTCTTGCATATGTTCCTTCATTACTTTAACCCGAGACTGTTACGGACAATGCGGTCGCGAAGCCGGTCCGGCAGAAACCGCAGCGCAAGCATCACGCCCCAGGTCTTCGCGCCTATGGGATACCGGGTCCTGGGACGACGCGCGGTCAGCGCGTGGACCACGGCCCGAACGACATGGCTTACGGGCATGGCCTTGGCGGCGCTCTGGGAGGTCGTTGCCCGCATGGCCGTGATATCGTCGGCGTAAGCCGCGCGGGCAGCTTCGGCCACTTCGCCGGCGGTCACTTCAGCCAACTTGTCGCGCAGCCGATCGCTAGCCTCGCGCGACTTCTGCCAGATGGGCGTATCGACGTCGGCAGGCTCGACTACGGCAACCTCGATGCCGAAGTGACGGAGTTCGACCCGCAACGAGTCGCTCAGCGCCTCCAGGGCGAACTTCGACGCGGCGTACGGTCCCACGTAGGGAGCCGCCACAAGGCCACTGATCGAACTGATGTTCACAATCCGACCATGCGCCGACTTAAGCATGGGCAGCATGGCCTGAGTCACTGCCAGTGCGCCGAACACATTGACCTCAAACTGATGACGTAGTTCGTCGATCGGGAGAAACTCCAGCGCAAAAGCCATGGTAATACCGGCATTGTTCACTAGGCCGGCAAGGCCAGCCGCCCTGGTTTCCTCGCGGATCTTCGCCGCTGCCCGCGAGATACTCTCCGCGTCGGTTACGTCAAGCATGACCGGAACGAGCCGCGGCGATGCCTGCTCGACCAGTCGCTGCCCGTCGCACTCGCGGCGCACGCCGGCAAATACGCGAAAACCGAGCCGATGAAACTCCATCGCACAGGCTTCGCCAATCCCGGTCGAAGAACCAGTGATCAATACGGATGGATGATTGCTTGAGGTATCGGCGTTCACGGCATTCGCTCTTTATTTGGGCGCGGGGGCGCGCGACAGATTGGGCATGACAAACTGGACACTTCTCCCGCAGTCAACTCGCCCACGTCTCCCGCTCGGGACGGCTGCGCAACACGTTGGCTTCCACATCGTCGAGGAACGATTCAGTCTTCGGATCGAACTTCAGCTTACGGCCCAGGATCCACGAAATGGCCGCCGCGTGGCAGGCGATGTGCGAATGACGCATCACGGAGGAGTTGCACGCCGTTGGCTGGCGTGTCTTGATGCAGTCGAAGAAATTTCGGGCGTGCGCCGAGACATCGAGTCCGCGGACTCGCGTGTGGCCTTCCGGTCCGGTCAGCGATTCAGGCTTGACGACGATCTCGCCACTGTCGCCCGTCTCGACCGAGCCCTCGTCGCCGACGAATCGCACCGGACAGGTGCCCAGTCGTGTAATATAGTGCGGGCTTCGGTCGCCGAAGGGCTGCAAAAGGAAGTCGAATATCAGCTCCACGCCGTTGGCATAGCGGCAGATGATCTTGTCGCTCAGCGGCTCGTACTCAACCGGCATCGTGTCATCGGCCTGGTTCGCCCACTGGCACAGATCGAGTGTGTGGGCGCCCCAGTCGAGCAGCCTAGCGCCGGAGTCGAAGTCCCACTGACCGCGCCAGCCGCCCGAAACGTACTTGCCATTGAACGGCCGCCACGGCGCTGGGCCAAGCCAAAGGTTCCAATCAACCACCTCGGGATCCGGAGTCGCCTCGCGGGGAAGCCATTCGGTGGCGATACTCGGCGTGTAGATACTGGCGAACAACGTCTGGATCTTGCCGAGTTTGCCTTCGTGGGCAAGCTTGACCGCTTGCTGGAAGTTCGGCACGCTCCGCCGCTGCGTACCTGCCTGGAAGATTCGGCCAGTTCGTCGGATCGTCTCGTCAAGCCGTTGGCATAGATCGATGGTCAGCCCGCATGGCTTCTCGCTGTAGATATCCTTGCCGGCTTCGGCGGCCAGCATGGAGGCCGGAGCGTGCCAGCGGTCGCCGGTGCCGATCAGCACGGCGTCGATGTCGCGCCGATCGAGTAGCTTGCGGAAGTCGCGTATCACAACGCAGTTGTTGTTGCCGTACTCCTGGTCAACCATCGCCTTGCCAGCCTCGCGACGGCTTGCCTGTACATCGGCAATGGCCACGCACCGCACGTCGGTCATGCCGAGCATCGGCTT
>CAZASB010000039.1:21201-23519 GCA_964487655.1 uncultured Planctomycetaceae bacterium | reverse complement strand
CACCGCTCCGGGGTTTCTCACTCGCACGCCGTGGCAGTGGCTCGCGCAGTATCGCCGGTTTCTCCAGGCTGTTTGCGTTCGGATTGAACGGCTGCGTAGCGGCGGCATGGAGCAAGACATGGCCCTGTGTCGTGAACTGGCCGCCCATTGGGATGCCTACGAAGCACGCTTGAAAGAACATGCCGAGTCCCGAGTGACCGATCCCGAACTCGACCATCTGCGCTGGATGCTCGAAGAATACCGCGTCTCCCTCTTCGCCCAAACGCTCGGCGTCTCGCTGCGCGTCTCACCCCAACGCATCGCCAAGCAGTGGGAGAAGGTGCGCTAACATGTAGGGTGGGTCGAGGTACGAGACCCACCATTTATCTTCTCTTCTTGCGCGCCTTGGTGGGTCTCGTACCTCGACCCACCCTACTTTCTGAACAAGGAAGACACAAGAAAGTATGTCGTTTGGATTTCGATCATCCACAATCAATGGGGGACAGCGGAAGGCGCGGGCGCGTCGCTAACGTCGCACTCCAAAATGTCGACGCCGAGCATTTGATCATCGTTGATTCTACGAGCGATATCACCGAACGACAGTCCTTTTACCCGAGCAAGACGTGAGTAACTCCCAAACGGCTTGAGTTCATCGACAAGGTCTGTTGGTTCGAGGCTTTTCTTTTCCAGAGGGTTTGGACGTTTGACAACATAATACTTCAATCCGTTGTCCGACGCCGATTGTAAGGTCTGGCCAAGAACGTTCGTCGTAAACCAGAACGACTCCTCCGACGAGTCCTTTGAGATTGTCGGCGCAAAGACAATTGCGCTGGCATTATGCACCATGGGGGGCAGGACGCGTGGACAGTCACGAGTAAGGGCATATACCGGCGCATGGATCTGATCGTCGATCTTGATCGGTTCCGGAACAACCTGATAAGTCATGCCGTCTGACTCTTTCGACGATTCGTCCGCGTAGAGGACCGCGGCGATTTCGATTTCGTGACTTTTTAGCCTCGCGGGCAATCCGCCGCAGCGGCCGATATCCGATTCGTCGACGATCAGAATGATCTTCGTACCCTTCAAGGCAAGCAACGGTTGCGTTGCACGTTTGGGCGATGCGGGAATCTGGCGTCGAATCGCGTTGACCGCGATGACCCCGACCCGCGCGGCGGTCGGATAGATGTTCGGCGTCTTCCCGAACGGATGGCGGCGGTTACCCAGCACGACGACGAACAGATCGAGGCTCGGATCGATCCAGATGGAAGTCCCGGTCCAGCCTCCGTGGCCGAACGCGCGGGGGGTCATGTTCCAAGGTCGGTTCTTGCTACCCGAACGTTTATCCCAATTGAATCCACGGATTCCGGCGGATACCGTCCGTGGCGCGATCATCTTTTCGACTGTTGCTTCGCTGAAGAGAGTTACTTTCGTTCCATCCTTTTTGACAAGCGTTCCGTTTCCCAGCCAGAGCGCGGAGAGAATGGCCAAGTCCGGCGCGGTTGAAAATAGGCCGCAATGCCCTGCCACCCCGCCGAGATGGTACGATCGGTAGTCGTTGACGACGCCCTTGAACCAGACGTTGCCACGAGTCTCCGTCGCCGCTGTCCGTTTACGGCGTTCCGCGTCGGGGTTGTGCATCGTATCGAACATGCCCAGCGGTCGATAGAGATTCTCGATCACAAAAGTTCGTAAGTCCTGCCCAGAGACCTTTTCAACAATATGCCCAAGCATGAGAGTATTGTTGTCCTTGTAGTCGAACCGCTCCCCAACAGGATACTTCAACTCCAGTCCACAAAGCAGATTCCAGAGTTCGTCCTTAGTCCCTTCGGTCTGATTGTAGTAGTCCATGATCCCGGACGTGTGGGTCATGCAGTTCGACACCGTGATTCGGTCCTTGCCGTTGACGCCGAACTCCGGAAAATACTTCACGACCAAATCGTCCGGCGAGACCTTGCCTTGATCAATAACCACGGCCAGCGCAGTCGCGGTACAGGCAACTTTCGTGACGGACGCCAAGTCGAACAGCGTGTCAAGAGTCATCTTCTCCTTCCGAGGGTAGAACTGCCGATAGCCATACCCCTTGAGGAAACAGAGCTTGTTGCCGCGGCCAATCGCCACGACGGCGCCGGGCGTATGACCAATTGCAATCGTCTGCTCCACGACGGCGTCGATATCCTTCAAGACGGCCGAATCCATACCTATGGTTTCCGGCGCGACGCGTTGCAACCAATGGGGCGAATACTCTTCGGATCGAGCGGTTGAAGCCAACAGAAGACACGAAACCAGCAGAAGTTTGTTCATGTTATGTGTCCAAGAAACGTAAGCGTAGGGTGGGTCGA
>CAZASB010000039.1:18087-21101 GCA_964487655.1 uncultured Planctomycetaceae bacterium | reverse complement strand
ATTGCGAATCGCCTTCAGGCAACGTCCACACCGTGTGCAGATGGTCTGGCAACAGCACGATCGCCGTAAGTGCGATGGGCCACTTGTTACGCACCGTCTTGAATGCTTCGCGCAGCCATCTTCTGGCCATATTGCCGCAGAGAATCGGTTGCCGTGAACATGTGACTGCCGTGAAGAAGAACGTTCCGCCCGGCACGTACCAACGTCGATAGTCAGGCATGACTCATCTCCAGCGGCAGGCATTGTGGTGGGTCTCGTACCTCGACCCATCCTACTTTCTGAACAAAGAAGACGCAAGAAAGGGCGTGGCCCGCCACACAGAGCGACGGGCCACGGACAAGATCAACCGTTGTTCCCGCGAACGGGCTGGCATCGGCTCAGTACGCCTTGTAGACACCCGGAATCGGAATCGGGTAGTCACCGTTTGCATCGAGCGCGACGGGGGCTGGAGCGTCCCAGGCCAGATTGCTCGGGTACTCGGTCGTGCCCTTGGCAATCGCCTCATCCCACTTGACGATGTTGCCGGAGTAGGTGGCCATGCGGCCAAGGACCGACGTCATGCTGCTGGCGGCGCCGTGCCAACCCTCGTTGTACTTCTCGCCGCCGCGAATGGCCGCGACGAGATCCTTGTGCTCCTGCACCATGGAGTTGACGTTATCCCCTTGGAATCGCCAGGCATTCTCGCCTTCGATCGAACCGCTGGGATTGGAGGTGCCCAACGTACCGTGCAAGCCCTCGCCCACGTAGCTCCACGTGCCGGGCATGTGGCGGCACTGGCTGAGCATCTTGGTGCCGTCCGCGTAGGTGAACTCTACGAAGTGCGAATCGAAGATCTGGCCGGTGCCCTTCTTGTCGCCCTTGTAACGAAGGGTGCAGGCGCCCATGCCGTTGGCTTCCACCGGGTGAGCAGCCTGGGGGTCGTTGCCGCAGTTGGCAAGCATGGCCCAGTTGCACACGTCCAGGTTGTGGATGTGCTGCTCGCAGATGTTATCGCCCGAGAGCCAGCAGAAGTGATACCAGTTGTAAACCTGGTATTCCATTTCGGTCATGCCTTCAACGCGGGCGCGGTTCCAGATGCCGCCGCCGTTCCAGTAGGCGCGAAGGAGCGTGAGCTTGCCAATTGCTCCGTCGTGAATCCGCTGGATGGTCTCGACGTAACTCGGGGTATGTCGTCGCTGGAAGCCAACGCCGACCTTCAGGCCCTTCTCGTCCGCCATCTTGTTGGCTGCTTGGAGAATATTGTATCCGACGGCATCCACGCAACAGGGTTTTTCCATGAATACGTTCATTCCGGCCTTGATGGCGGCCTCGTAAACGTATGGCCGGAAGCCGGGCGGCGTGGCGGTAATCAGCAGGTCGGCACCGAGGTCAATTACCTTCTGGAAGGCGTCGAAGCCGGTGAAAACTCGCTCGTCGGGCAGGTCGACGCGGTCCGCAAAATCCTTGCGCAGCCGGCCGGCCGCGCTTTGGGCGCGGTCCTCGAAGGCATCGGCCACGGCGATGCAACGAATCGCTGGGTCTGCTTCGAAGCTATTGTTCATAGCGCCATTGCCACGGCCGCCGCAGCCGACCAGGACGGCCTTAATCTGGTCGCTGCCCTGGGCATGCGCCACGCGCCCAATGTTCAAGCTACCGACCAGCGCGGCTCCGGCCGCTGCCGTTGCACTGCCCTTCAGGAAGGTGCGCCGATTGGTCGTCCTCTGCAATTCACTCATCTTGGATGCTCCTTTGTCAGAAACGGATGGGCATAAGCCCCTCATCACCTCAAATAACACGGACTTCACCACACACACTCAGGCCGGGAAACTTCCCATTCATCGCACTCGCGGACGGTGAAGACCACTTCGCGGGTGTCCGGCCACAATTGCCCAAGCAAGCCGCTACCACCTAATAAACTACATCTTGCCGGCCTGCGCCTCGCTGTACTCTTCGAGTTCAGTAATCTGGACCTCGTCAAGTTCGTAACGCTTCGCCTCCTCCGCCGTGGGAACTGCCAGAGGACGAATCACGCGGAACCCGATGAAATCGGCATCGGTATGGTACCATGGGCTTTGCGGAATCTGCGGATCCTGCATCATCCAGTCGGTGGTGGAGCCGCGTCGAACCGCGCTGCGTAGATCCTTGGCATCGTCGTCCCACGTGCCGCCACGCACCACGCGAGGATAGAGCTTCGTCGCCTCGGCAAGCGGGTTCTTCACCGGCGACGGCTTCTCCTTCAGTGTTGCGTAGAAATCGGGCGTATGCTGATCGAGCACCCACTCGGCGACGTTGCCATGGATGTCGTACAGTCCCCAGGCATTCGCCTTCTTCTGCCCGACTTTCTGGTACTTCTCATTGCTGTTGTCGTAGTACCAAGCATAATCGCCAAGCTTCTCCGCATCATCGCCAAACGAATAGGCCGACTTGCTGCCTGCACGGCAGGCGTACTCCCATTCGGCCTCGGTCGGAAGGCGGTAATAGCGACCCGTCTTGGCCGAGAGCCACTTGCAGTACATCTTGGCGGCGGTTTGCGTCATGCAGATGGCCGGATAGCCATCCTTGCCCATTCCAAAGGTCATGTCGGTGTAGGGCTTCGTGGGAATGGCCACGGCATCGACCAGATCGCGACGCTCGGAACGGGCCACGTTGGTCATCTCGCGACGTTGCTTGTCCAATCCAAGCCCCCACAACTCATACTCATCCCACGTCACCTCGTGCTTGCCCATCCAGAATGGCTCGATCTCAATCTCAATCTGGGGACCTTCGTCGTCTTTGCGGCCTTCCTCGCTATCGGGGCTGCCGAAGGTGAACTTTCCGCCAGGAATCGGCACCATGCCAAAGGTCACCGTGGTATCGGGAATTACCTCGGTGTACGGCTTCATTTCGTCTTGCGATGTGGCCGATGCGTTTTCGACCTCGATTGGCTCGGGCAGCCAAACCGGAGTGGGTACCTTGATATAATCAATGGGTATGCCTTCCGCTGCCTGCGTCTGCTTTGCCTCCTCGGCCTTGGGCTCCTCGGCCTTGGGCTCCTC
>CAZASB010000039.1:0-17987 GCA_964487655.1 uncultured Planctomycetaceae bacterium | reverse complement strand
CTGCCTGCGTCTGCTTTGCCTCCTCGGCCTTGGGCTCCTCGGCCTTGGGCTCCTCCATCTTGGGCTCCTCGGCCTTGGGCTCTTCAGCCTTGGGTTCTTCAGCCTTGGGTTCTTCAGCCTTGGGATCCTCCATCTTGGGTTCCTCGGCCTTGGGCTCTTCAACCTTGGGCTCTTCAGCCTTGGACTCTTCGGCCTTGGGTTCTTCCATCTTGGGTTCCTCGGCCTTGGGCTCTTCAGCCTTGGACTCTTCAACCTTGGGCTCTTCAACCTTGGGTTCCTCGGCCTTGGGTTCTTCGACCTTGGGTTCCTCGGCCTTGGGTTCTTCCATCTTAGGCTCTTCGACCTTGGGTTCCTCGGCCTTGGGTTCTTCCATCTTGGGCTCTTCAGCCGGGGTTACCGGCGCGGGAGTCTCTTCCACCGATTCGGGCACGGCGGGTTCCATCGGTAGAGGCGGGAGGGAAGGTTCCGCTTGCTCCAATTCGCTGGGAGCCGTCGAATCCGCATCCACACTGGCCGCATCCGGTTGAGACGTCGTCACACTCGGCGGCGCACTCGGTTGCGGCACACAACCGGCAAGGTACGCCAGGGCGGCTATGAAGGAAAAGGCAATGGGAACTTGCCACCAAGGGCCTCTGTAACGTAAGCTACTCATTCCAGTACGTGCTCCTTTGAAAAACGGTGGAAAAAAAATCTTATGCACGGCGGTCCCTCCGCCAAGCCATCTGTTTATGCAATACCTCATGCGAAAAACACCGCCACTACCCCGGCACGCCGTTGGCAAACTGATATGCGCAAAGGTAGGGATACTATGGCTGGTCGGCACAATGGTCTGGGCTGGCCCGCCCGACCCATCAAGTGTCGATACCCGGCTCCGTCGTTTCGAGTTCACTCGGGTGGAAATGGCCATGCCGGTGAGGATCGTATTATACAGCGAGTCCAAGGAAGCCGCAACCAAGGCCGCAACCGCCGCTTTCGACCGATTCCGCAAACTCAACGGAATCCTCAGCGATTACGATTCGGAGAGCGAGCTTAGCAGGCTTAATCGATCTGCCGGTTCTGGCCAGTGTATTCCAGTAAGTGACGACCTTTGGCGAGTTCTGGAGCGGGCCCGTCAGGTAAGCGACGCCACCAACGGGGCATTTGACATTACCATTGGACCAGTTTCGCGGCTTTGGCGACGATCTCGCCGACGTGGAGAACTCCCACCCCCCGATCGACTAAAAGAGGCGCTCCGTTTGGTTAATTATCGCTCTGTCCAACTGGCCCCCGACAGGCAGTGCGTCACTTTGCCGCAACGGAGCATCATGCTTGATTTGGGTGGTATCGGCAAAGGCTATGCCATTGATGAAGCGTTAAGTGTCCTTCGCCAGCATGGAGCGAATAAGGCCCTGGTTGACGCTTCCGGTGATATCGGCCTTGGCGATGCGCCTCCAGGGGCCCTCGGATGGAGGGTTGGGATCGCGTCTCCTGAACCCAATGGCCCGCCGGAAGATTTCCTCTGGCTGGCGAACACGGCAATTGCGCAATCGGGCGATCTCTGGCAGCATGTCGAGATTGAAGGAAAGCGATATTCTCACATCATCGACCCCCAAACGGGTATCGGCCTCACCGACCGAAGCAGTGTTACCATCGTTGCGCCCAATGCGATGACGGCTGACGCGTTTGCCTCGGCCGTGAGCGTGTTGGGACCGGAGCGAGGACTCAGGCTGATCGAGGGCATGCCCGGAGTCGCCGCGCGGTGGATTCACGCTCCAGAGGGGAAAATACGCAGTTATGTCTCATCGGCCTGGAAGGAACTGAAACCTGCCCCGCAGCCGGAATAGCTCCGTCGGCCATTCATGGACAAAGATGGCAATGGTCGGAAATATCCGCCGCGTGCCCGTGAATGTGGCGTGCCACCGGCCACTTCCATCGGCTTGTCGTTCGTGTTCACTCACTCCTTCGGTGCCAGCACTCGCACCCGCTGAATCGCCCGCTGCATGAGATTGCGATCGACCTCGTGGACCTCGACCGGCTGGCCGATGCCCCGTAGCATGGTGAGCGTGAGCCGGCCACCGAGGTGCTGCCGAAACTCCTCCAGACCGGCGCACAACGACTCGAAATCGTTGAGCCGGGAGTGGTCGAGCACAAACCCCAGTCGCGCCAGGCACGCCACGACTCGCGTAAGATCAACGTCGGACAAGCCGAGCGACAGGGCCGAGTAGGCGGTGTCGATGGCCACGCCGATCGCCACCGCTTCTCCGTGACGCAGCGAGAACCCCGTTATCGCCTCCAAGCGATGTGCTGACCAGTGGCCGAAGTCCAGCGGACGCGCTTCGAGCATCTCGAAGGGATCGCCTCCGGAAGTGATGTGCTCCAAGTGCAACTCGGCCGACCGGCGAATGAACGGCAGACACACCGACATATCGCGATCGGCAATCCGGGGCGCGGCCAACAGTAGTTCTTCAAAAAAGGAACGGTCTTTCAGCAGCCCAACCTTAACTGCCTCGGAGAATCCGGCTCGAAAATCGCGGTCGGTCAACGTTTCGAGCAAGTGTGCATCGTTAATGACGGCCCAAGGCGCGGAAAACGCTCCCAGCCAGTTCTTGGTATGGAACAGGTTGACTCCATTCTTCACACCGATACCGGAATCGGCCTGGGCCAAAGTGGTTGTCGGGAGCCGAACCAGCCGGATGCCCCGATGGGCAATCGCGGCGGCAAAGCCCACGGCATCGAGCACCGCGCCGCCGCCTATCACCACCACGTAGCTGCGCCGATCGAGGCCCGCCGAATGAAACGCGCCGAGCAATCGCTCGACCACGTCGCGGTCGTTCTTCACGGCTTCGCCGCCGGGAACGACTTGCGGATCGTCCGCCAGCAACACTCGGTCGGAAAGCTCGGCGCAAAACGCATGAATCCTACTCCGAAGCGACGGATGCGCGGCGGCCACATTGGAGTCGAGCCAGAACTGGACGCGTGCGGGCCGTGCGTCGGACGGCTCCAGCGCGCCGGCCAGCACGCGGCGGTCGTCGCCAAACACGTCGCGAGTAAACCGAATCCGATGCACAAATGGCACGGAAAACGGGATGTCGATTGAATTGGAGTTCGTGCGCCGGCACGGGTCAGCGGGTTCGGAAGGGGCCGAGGCTTGGCGGACACGAATCGCCGGGCACGTTTCAGAATCGACTCGCGGCGGTTCTCCGGAAGACAACATATGGCAAACTCCTCCCAACTCAATCGCAGGCATGGATGATTGATGCCTGCCAAACTCACATGGCAGCTCGCTCCGCTTGCAGCCCGGTGGCCGCGAGGAAATGATCCGGCACGATACAGTAACGATCGCCCACGCGTTGGAGTTTGTCAAGGGTATCCTCGGGGCCCCTCTTGTTGTTGCACACAAGTTGGAGTTGCGAGGAAGGCCACCGGCAGGGTTGTCCCGCCAGGAGCCATGGTCAGTGAGCCAATGAGCACGATCCGTCCGATTGGCGCCAAGACATAGTCGAGGCATGGCGTATTCTTGGGTATACTTATGGGGACAGTCTCCGGGAACAAACGTCACCGCGAACGGCAAGTACGACCGTTTCGCGATTACCCCGAAAGAACTACTGATGCGAATCAGTTCGATTCCACAAATCTACCGGCACGTAAACCGCTGGCGCGAGATTCTTGGGGTTTTAAGCAAGTACGAGTTGGCTACGTGGATTGGCCGCTTGGGGCCCGACTTCGCAAAGGACCTGCTGAAAGACCGAGGCGGCGACCCGATTGCTCGGACGAACTGGGAATGCCGCGTGCGAAACGCCCTGGCGGAGCTGGGGCCGACGTTCATCAAATTGGGGCAGGTGCTCAGTACGCGTCCCGACCTGGTGGGCGTATCGCTGGCCGAAGAATTGGCGCATCTTCAGAAAAACGTTCCCGCCGATCCGCCGGAGATGGTTCGCCGGATCATCGAAACGGAACTGGGCTCCCCGCTTGAGCAACTCTTTACCGAGTTCGACGAGCAGCCGATTGCCTCGGCTTCGATTGGTCAGGTGCATCGGGCCAGACTTCACAGCGGCGAGGTCGTGGCCGTGAAGGTCCAACACGCCGACATCGAGCAGAAGGTCCACGTCGACCTCGACATCCTTGCCGGCCTAGCTCAGATGGCCCAGATGATCGAGGAGTTTCAAAACTACCGCCCTGAAGCCATTGTCGAAGAGTTCCGCCGCACGTTGAGCAACGAGCTTGACTTCTCTCGCGAGCTGCGCAACATGCAGCAGATTGCCCGACACTTCCAGAACGACTCGTCCTTGCGTGTTCCCCAAACCTATCCCGAGTACTCGACCGATCGGGTTCTTACCATGGAGTTCCTCGAGGGCATCCCGCTGGGCGAGATTGCGAGACTGGAACAATCGGGAACTGACTTGGCGAAGCTGGCTCGTTCTGGCGCGGAGATCTACATGCGGATGGTCTTCGAGCACGGCTTTTACCATGCCGACCCGCATCCAGGGAATATCCTGGTGCTCGACGGCGGCGTATTTGGATTGCTAGACCATGGAATGGTGGGACGAATCGACGAGGCCCTTCACGACGATTTCGCCGAGATGATTCTTGCGGTTGCTGACCAGGACTCCGAGCACTTGGCTATCCTCATTACTCGAGTGGGCGCGACGCCGCCCAATTTGGACCGTGCTTCCCTGACTCTCGACGTGGCCGACTTCGTTTCCCACTACGGGAGCCAGTCGCTCGATCGGTTCAACTTGAGCGGCGCGCTGAACGAGATGACGGAGATGATCCGCCGGTATCACATTATGCTGCCGGCGCGCATCGCCATGCTGCTGAAGATGCTGGTTACGCTCGAAGGCACGGCGCGCATATTGCAACCCAACTTCAGCCTTATCGAAGTGATGGTTCCCTACCAGCGCCGCATGGTATGGCGTCGATGGTCGCCGAGGCGACAATATCACAAATGGCGACGGTTTTACGGAGAAATGGAACATCTGGTTCGGAATCTGCCTCGCAATCTCGGCGAAATCATAGGGCAGATTCAGTCCGGCACGTTCGTCGTCTACCTCGACCATCGTGGGCTGGAACCCTCGGTCAACCGACTCGTGTTGGGGATGCTCGCCAGCGCCATGTTCTTGGGGTCGGCGCTGCTGCTTGCGCACAAGGTCCCACCAGTCTTGAACGTGCGCTGGCTATTGCTCAAAAACGTGTCCTCCGTAGGCGCGGCCGGAATGGTTCTCAGCCTGATCATGGGGTTGCGTCTGTGGCGAGCCATCAGCAAGTCGGGCCATCTGGACCGGCGGAAGTAATCATCCCGCTCCCCGCGCAACGGCACGCCCAGGACCATTGACCGAGTTCACCCTCCGGCCGTGTCGAGATAGGGATCCTGCCCCATCTGACGCTGCATCTTCTTGCGTTCCTTCTCGAAATACATCATTGCCCGGCGCTGGCGGAAGTGCCGGGCTTCAATCTTGCGCTGTGCGCGGCGGAAGAGAGAGGCCAGCGAATCGAACGATACCTCGGGCCGTTCGCCCCGGGCCTTCCACCGGCGCGCCTTGTCCGGGCCAAATCCGGCCAGCAGCAAATCGTCGTCGAGCGAGAGATACTGGCGGTAAGTACCCGGGTCGCCTTGCCGGCCACAGCGGCCGATCAACTGGCGGTCGATCCGGCTGGAATCGTGCATTTCAGTGCAGATGACATGGAGTCCGCCAAGTTCATGTACGTCCTTGCCGAGCTTGATGTCGGTTCCTCGTCCAGCCATGTTGGTCGAGACGGTAACGCGTCCCTTCAATCCTGCCCGTGCGACGATATCGGCCTCCTCGGCCACGCGGTGCGCATTGAGAACCTGGTGCTCGATTCCGCGTTCGACGAGCATTCGGGAGAGCAGTTCCGATTTATCGATTGATCGCGTGCCGATTAGAATGGGGCGGCCCTCGGCGTGGGCGCGGCACACTTCCTCGACCACGGCAAGCCACTTGGCGTCGGCCGAGCCGAAAACTATGTCGGGTAGATGCTGGCGAATGGCCGGGCGATTGGTCGGGATGGGTACGACGCAGCAGCGGTAGATTCGTCGCAGTTCGCGAGCCGAACCCATGGCTGTCCCAGTCATACCGGCTAGGTTGTCGTACCGCTGAAAGAAGTCCTGGATGGTGATTCTGGCAGCCTGACCCGCAGCCACGGTCACCTCGACTCCTTGTTTTGCTTCAACGGCCTGATGGATACCCTCGCGCCATTTGCGTCCTTCGGCAAGCCGGCCGGTGAACTCGTCGACTATGACGATCTCGCCGTCGCGCACCACGTACTGGCGGTCCAGGTGGTACTCGCGTTCGACCAGGATCGCCCGTTCCAGGTACTGGTAGATGTTCACCATGCCCACGCGGTCCATGGCCTCGGGCTTCAAGACGACGCGCGCCTTCTGGCGTCCCTGGCGGGTGAACTCGACGGTCTTCTTCTCGTGATCGTAATCGTAGTCTTCATCTTCGAGGAACTCTTTGACGACCGACGCGCTCCACTTGTAACATTCGATTTCGAGCTTCTGCTCCTCGGTCGGCAGAGCGCTGATGATTAGCGGCGTTCGCGCCTCGTCGATGAGAATGCTGTCAGCCTCGTCAACCAGGGCGAAAAAGCAGTTGCCCTGGACGGGCTTCTCGTTCGTTTCGCCGCGTCCGCCACCCAGCATCCCACCCAACAAGTCGGTCTGCCCCTCGCCAATGCGGCGCAAAAGCAGTCGGTCTCGCAGGAAGTCGAATCCAAACTCCTTGGCGGTGCCGTAGGTGACGTCGCAGGCATACGCCTTGCGACGTTGAGGCTGGGGCATTTGTGTCTGGACCACTCCGACACTCAGGCCAAGTGCCTTGTAGACGGGGGTCATCCAATCGGCGTCGCGCTTCGCTAGGTAATCGTTGACGGTGGCCAGATGCGAACCGCGGCCTGCCAGGGCAAACAGGTACATCGGAAGCGTGGCGGTAAGCGTCTTTCCCTCGCCCGTCTGCATTTCAACGATCGACCGGTTGAACATGGCAATACCGCCCAGAAGCTGCACGTCGAAGTGTCGCATTTGGATCGTGCGGCGGGCCGCCTCTCGCACTAGGGCATAGCCTTCGACCAGCAGTCGTCGTAGCGGCTCGCCGCTTTTCGCGCGATATCGAAGGGCAAGACTCCGCTTGCGAAGCTGGTGATCGCCGATGCTCTGAAGCTCGTGCTCCAATTCCCCGATTTTCGGAACCAGCGCCGCCCAGCGCGCAAGCCGCCAGCGGTTCGGGCCGCCCAACAAGGCGCCCAACGGCGACCGAACGGATTGTGGAAGGTTGCTCGTCAAGGAAATGCTATCTCTGCCGGCCCAAACGTTCGAGAGCCGCCACCTCGTACAGCGGAGCGAAGCCATGCTCGCCCACGCCAGTCACTCGGCCGCGAATGGCAACGAACTCGCCTTGCTCGCAGCCGGCCAGCGCGGCCTCGTTCCCAATGATAACACTGCCGCCGTACTGGTCGGTATTGCCGTCGACTGGAATGTAACGCAGCTTCCATCGCCGGTCCACCTGGGAGTACTCCAACCTGCCTCGCAGCCACGCGTACGATGGATCGAATCCATATTGCCCGATCGAGGGCGCGAACCGTTCGGCCGGCTGCTGGGCAACGGCCGCCACAACCGGATTCACCAAAGGATCTGCCTCCGCCGAGACCGTCCGGAAACCCGATGTCCCGATGTCGGCGACTCTTGGTAAGTCTACGATATTCACGACCCGAGTGGGCCCTGGATTATTGGAGCGAGGAACCTCCGCCACTACCGCCTGAGGTGCCGGCTCCAAAACTCGGATGATAGGTTCCCGCTGGACCGTGGCTGCCACGATGGGCGGCTGGGGCTGCGAACGCATGTCGGGCGTTGACGACTCGGAAACCAATGACGCACTGGTAAAACTGGGGGTGGCCGTCCAGCCTTCAGACGATTGCGGAGTTCCAGAATGTTCGTTCGACCGTCCGGCGCTCTGAAACGGCGCTGCTGTTTGCTGAAACGAGGGAATCGCTGCCCCAGACTGCGGGGGCACACTCTGCCGTGGAGAGTAATACGAATCGGCCGGGGGAGTGTAGATCGATCCCGTCGAAGGCGCTGGCACTCGTGTGGGGCCCAAGAACGGGTCCACCGGCCCCTGCGACGTAGAACTCCGGCACCCGGAGAACACGAGCAAGTTGAGTAATAGGCATACGACAAGTCGTGACATTGGGCAGACTCCTTTCCGCCCGGGCGGTAATCCGTTGCAAACGAGGCCCCGAAGGCGTACCGACAACAAAGGGTAATCTCTCCAAACGGATCCTCAGGATGCTGCGTACGGACGCTGTCTGTCCCATTGTCGCTAGAGGTGTACCGAACGGGGTGCCGTAGCTTACCGACTTCACCAGATGAGTCTAGGCCGGTTTTTCAGTTTTCCACGGGTTGCATTCCCCTGAACTATCCAGATGTTCCATTTTACTCTCGGAAAACACTCCATTCATTGCCTCGACGCGTGCAGCAGGGAAATCTATCGCATTCACCACCGCATTCATGCCAAGACGCACCCCTCATGTGGCAGCATCGCCTTGCATTTTCTGGCAGTTTCGGTATGTTCGTTTTCATAACGACCAGGGAACGCTCCCAAAAAGAATCGGCTCTTCCGTTTCTGGGTGCAGAATTGCCTGACACGTGGATGAACCCGGATGCTGAGACATCCGGAACCATCCACCCTACGTCTTTTCACCACGGACTTGCACCCAGAAACGGAAGAGCCAAAGAACCTTTGCCAGCCCGGTCGATGGATCGACCAGCCCTATCACACGAGTGAGGAAGTACAACGTATGCCCAATGATCGACTAGTTGCACTGATTACCGGCGCCACGCGCGGAATTGGCCTGGGAATTGCCAAGTGCCTAGCGGCCGAAGGGTACGATATCGCAGCCAATGGCGTTCGCGACGAGCAGGCGGCGACCCCCGCGATCGACGAGATTCGAAGCCTGGGCGCGGACGTGCTCTACTGCCGCGCCGACGTGGGCGACACGGCGGCCCGGGCTGCCATGATCGAGCAAGTTGAGCGGTATTTCGGGCGACTGAACCTACTGGTCAATAATGCAGGCGTGGGGCCCAAGGTGCGTACCGATATCCTTGAGGCCACGGAGGAAAGCTACGAGTGGGTGATGAGGACGAACCTGCAAGGCCCGTATTTTCTCACCCAGGCCGCGGCGAACTGGATGATCCGGCAGCGGAAAGCCAACCCGAACTTTCCGGCATGCATCGTGAACATTTCGTCCGTCTCGGCCACCCTCGCATCGATCCACCGCGGCGAGTATTGCCTATCGAAGGCCGGCGTGAGCATGGCAACCTCGCTTTGGGCGGTCCGGCTCGGCGAGTTCGGTATTCCCGTGTATGAGGTTCGGCCGGGGCTGATCAAGAGCGACATGAGCAAGCCGGCCACCGAGAAGTATGACAAGTTAATCGCCGACGGGCTGACGGTGGAACCACGCTGGGGATTGCCGGAAGACGTCGGGAAGGTCGTTGCCGCAATCACCCGCGGCGACATCCCTTACGGCACGGGTGGGGTCATCATGGTCGACGGTGGACTCACGCTCAGGCGACTGTGACGCCGCATGGCGACCGCTGATCGCGTTCCCATTCCGAACGCTATGCCAGTGCTCGCTCGCTGAAGGTAGCGATTTCCAGCTCCACTAGTTGTTCGACCAATTCCGCCGGGTTTTGCTGGCGTCGCAATGGGTCCTTCGCAAGGAGTCGGCGCACCAACCTTGCGACCACGTCAGGCACTTGCGGAGTCAAGCGTTTTAGGTCGGGTGTCGGAGCGCGCCGATGCTGCGATATCAACTCGGCTATGGACCGCCCGACAAAGGGCAATCGACCGCTAAGGGCCTCGAAGAGCACGACGCCGAGGCTGTACAAATCGCTGCGAATATCGGCTCGGAGACGGGAACTGAGCAGTTCCGGCGCCATGTACGCGAATGTGCCCACCACGATGCGAGCGGCGGCCGACGCGTCCTCGTTCCGGCGCCGCGCAAATCCTAGGTCGAGCAAGGTGGCATGTCCGGCGGGCGAGATCATAACGTTCCCCGGCTTCACGTCGCCGTGCATCCATCCATGTTCATGCAAAGCAGCTAGGGCCTCGGCCAATTGCCGTGTAACCCAAAGGATTTCCGGCAAATCGGGCGGAAGGCACTGCTGCAAGCAGTTGGCAAGCGTTCTGCCTTCCAGCCAGGGCATCACGAGGTATCGGGGCGACTGGCGTACGCAGGCGGTCAGCACGGGAATCAGGTGTGGATGCGAGACCCGGCGGCCCACCAGGGCCTCACGAGCAAGCATTTCGATGGCCTGAGCATCGTGTTCCCATTCAGGGCGCAATACCTTCACGGCGTAGGCGGTGGGCTGGTCGGAGCCTCCCTCGGCAGGCCGCGCACGATAGACGTGCGTCAGGCTCCCGTTGGAGACACACTCCACCAAGTCCCATCCACCCAAACGCGACGGAGGTCGCCAGCTAGGGTGAGTGCGCGCGCCGCGAACGGCTCGCGCATGGGCATCAATCCGAGTCATGCGAGGAAATGCGGGAATAGATCGAACGCAGATTGGGTCGTATAAGAAGCCCGGCGCTCGCACGAACAGCCCCGTGGCGGCTCGCCTTTGGCATGTGTAATTCCGGGCCTCATTATCTGATTTCGGTAATCCGCCGCCGGGAGTTAAGCCCGAACGAAACACATCATCCCACGCTTGGAACAGGCCAACATAGATCCATCGGGGGGTCCGAAGAAGGGGTCGTGTCGAAGGAGTCAGGCGAGAAGACTTCGGGAAGCGGCGTTTCGGCCTGTGGAGTGTGCCAGTCACCGCCTCTCGATGAAGCACTAGCGAGTCTGATGCTCGTCCCTCCAGCGGATATGCGGTTATCGCAGGAGGACTACCACGGGTGCTGCACGTCGCCGCCTGAAGAAAATGATTCTAAGCCATGACCGGTGAAGTCCTATGCCGTCCGACGGTCGGTAAGTCGAACCTATAAGCCGCAGGCGAAGGGATTCTGGTGACGCGGCGGAGAAGGGGAGGTGGCCTGAATCGCCCCCTCCTTAAGGATGCCAGCAGATTCGGAGTTGCATCGCGACCGGGTGGTCGTGGAGTGAAGGAGGAAATCGATTGTATCGATTGTGCGGTTGTCCAAACAAGAACGCATACGTTGCGAGACGTTGTCAAGAAGCTCAAAGGCCGTGGCCAGCCAAAAGAACCGGTTAAAGCCGGGACTCCAGCAAGGGGGCTTGCCTTTCACCGCCCGGGGGTTACCATAGATGGCAACTTGACGGCATACTGCCGTTGCGGCGGACGTCCTGTCGGGCCTCGCCGCGTTTGTTACCCACCGTTTTGCCACACGGAGTTCCACCCATGAAATGCTTCACTGCCGCGTTTGCCTCCACCCTCGTTCTGGTTCTCTCCAGCAGCCTAACTTTTGGTGATGAGGGCTGGGTCAGCCTATTTAATGGGAAGAACCTCAACGGCTGGCGAGTGAACGAGAACCCGGACTCTTTTCGGGTTGAGAATGGCGCCATCGTAGTCAACGGCCCACGCGGGCACCTGTTCTACGAAGGGCCGGTTCAGGATCACAACTTCAAAAACTTCCACTTCAAGGCCGACGTGCTGACCAAGCCCAATGCGAACTCGGGGCTCTACATCCACACCCATTTCCAAGAGTCGGGTTGGCCGAGCCGTGGTTATGAGATTCAAGTGAACGTGTCGCACCGCGATCCGAAGAAATCGGGCGGCCTTTATGCCGTTTCCGACGTGGCCGCACCGCCTGCAAAGGACAACAAATGGTACACTCAAGAGATCATCGTCCAGGGCAAGCGGATCATCAGCAAGATCAATGGCGAGGTTCTGGCCGACTACACCGAGCCAGACGGCGTCGAAGGGGATCGTAAGCTTTCCAGCGGTACGTTCGCTATCCAGGCCCACGACCCCGGCAGCGAGGTCCACGTCAAGAACATCCAGGTCAAACCGTTGGTCGATTAGGATTGCGATACCATACGAGGCCTGATTGTCGTCCTGTCGCGGATGGCAAGCGAGTTGTGTTTCCAGTCAGCTTGAATTCGGAGGACCGACCATGCGATTGTGGCTCCCGCTGTTACTCGTGTCGACTTTGTTCCCAGTGGCCGTGCTCACGGCCGGCGAGGCGACGCTTGCCCCGTCGCCTGGCCCCATGCACGCCTTGGTCACTGCCGACGGCCCCACTGCAACCATCGTGATTTCCAAGGAACCCGACTGGCTTGAACAGTATGCGGCGAGTGAATTGCAGGGCTATGTGAGGAAGATTACAGGCAAGGAGTTGCCGATTGTCAACGAGCCTGAAACACCCGAAGGGTTCGGCATCTGGCTCGGAAAAACAGAGAAAGCCCAGCAGGCCGGCTTGCTGCTCGGGAAGGAACAACTGGCACGCGACGGCCACGCCGTCCGATCCGATGACGGTGGCATCGTGCTCTGCGGCATTAAGTCCCTGGCAACCCTGTTCGGCGTGTACGACCTGGTCGAGCGGGAGTTTGGCGTGCGATGGTTCGAGCCGGGCACGGCCGACGAAGCCGTGCCGAACGCGACAATCCTGTCGATCGGTACGTTCGAGCGTCAGGTGCGGCCTTCGTTCGAGTTTCGATGGATACACAATAGCGATTGGTCGTTAAAGCAACGGATGAACTGCTACGTGAAAGTGAATGGGCGCCAGGTGGGCGTCAACTGGAAGTGGCATTTTCATACGTTCGCCATCCTCATCCCACCAGAGGAGTTCTCCGAGAAGCATCCTGAATGGTTCGCCATGATTGACGGCGAGCGACGCATCTACAAGGAACGCCCCAGCCACGGCGCCCAGGTATGTACGACCAACCCGGAAGTGATTGACAAGTTGGCCCAAGGCATGATCGACGTTCTCGATGCCGATCCGTCCATCGAGATTATCACGCTTTCACCGAACGATGGGGGCGGTTTCTGCGAGTGCCCGAAGTGTACGGCATTGGATGAGCCTGAGCGAGGCTGGTTCGCCAAGTATTCAAAACGCCTTGCCGTGCTGAACAAGGAGATTTCACGTCGAATCGCGGAAAAGCATCCCGATGTCCTTGTAAAAGTGGGCGCCTACGCAATGTATGCCCTGCCACCCGACATCCCCGACTGGCGACCGGAGCCAAACCAGATCGTGCAGCTCTGCCACATCTACTTCTGCCACAATCACCCGATCACTGCGGACAAGTGCCAGGCAGGCAAGACGTACGAGCCCAGCGACAACTTCCTTCCGAATCAGCGATTTGCCGACCTGACGCGCGAGTGGGCCGGCCTGACCGACAACCTGTTCATCTACGAGTATTACGCGTTGGGCGGTTGGTCGAAAGCGAAAATGCTTTGGCCAATGGTCCATAATATGCGCCATGACATTCCGTTCTATCGCGACTGTGGCGCCCGGGGTTTCTATACCCAGGTAGGCGATTGGCCCTACTCGCCGCTGAACTATTATATTGCGGCCAAGCTTGCCTGGAACGCCGACCTGGACGTCGACTGGCTGATTGACGACTTTTGTCGCAGCTTCTTCCAGGAGGCCGCCGAGCCCATGAAGGCTTACCTCACGGGTATCGAAGACGCGATGGCGCGGAGCGACCGCTGCATTTCCTACGGGCTGCGAGCAAGTACAGCCGGAAGACTGGGCCCGAAAATCTTCGACCAGTCCACGCGCAATCGGCTTCGCCAACTGCTCGACGACGCCCGGAACCGCGCCCAATCGGACGACGTGAAACAGCGAATCGAGCCTATTCGCACGGCTTTCGACGCCTGCGAAACGTCCCTACTGGAGATGTCCGGCAAGTAGACGCCTGCTATTTCACCTCGTAGCAGAGCAAGACGTTCTGGTCGCGGATGAACAGCTTACCGTCGACGAATGGCGATATTTGGCGAGTGCCCGGGGCCGGTGCCGATGGTGCGCTCCAGCTTGACTAGACGTTCGCCAAGGCAGGTCGCACAGTGCTCGGCGGTCTCGATCTGGCAGGCTTTGCCGGGGTAGATTTCGTAGAGGGCGCGGTAGGGCAGCGGGGTGAAGTTGGGCATGACGACGTTCGCGCCGCGCTCCAGTCCAAAGTCGCGCGCCTGCTCGCCCCCAATCGTGGCCAATGCCGTCGTGCTGGGAATATTCGCCAGCGGGCACACAAGCCGAGTAAGCGCAAGCACCTTATAGGTGGTAAGTTCATCAGCGGGTACCTGCTCGGCCTCGGGAGCGCGGAGTTCGTCGTACTGCCGTGCCAGCGGTGTGTCCGGGTGGACGACATAGGGGCCGACGCCGATCATGTCGAGGTCCAACTGGGCGAACAGGGCGATGTCGTGGGCCAAGTCGCCCCAGGTCTGACCTGGGATGCCTATCATCACGCCGCTTCCCACCTCGTAGCCCAATTCTCGCAGCGTCGCGAGGATGGCCAGCCGGGGATGGGGAGCGTCAGGGGCTGAAGGCGGTTGTCCCTTCCGCGGCGGATGGATGCGGTCGAACAGCCGCCGGTTGGCCGTTTCGAAACGCAACAGGTACCGATCCGCGCCGGCTTCACGCCACGCGGCCAACTCGTCGCCCGTGCGTTCGCCCAGGCTCAGGGTGACGGCCAAAGGCGTCTCTGCCTTGATACGCCGGATGAGTCCGACGATGCGCTCACGTGATAGGCCCGAATCCTCGCCCGTTTGGAGGACTGCCGTGCCGCAGCCTAACCGGATACCGTGGCGCGCGGCAGCAAGCACTCCATCGTCCGTCATGCGGTAGCGCTCCAGCGACGTATTCTCCACTCGCAGACCGCAGTAGGCGCACATGCGCACGCAATGATTCGACGGCTCGATCAAGGCGCGCAGATGTACCTCGCCGCCGACATTCTCTTGACGCACGCGGTCGGCCTGCCGCCATAGGTTGGCCAAGTAGGCTGGTCGCATTTCGCGAAGCCAGGATAAGATTTCCTGCTCGGTCACGCTCCACCTGGACGCGAGTACAGTTTCTCACGCGTTGACCACAGTCCGGCCGACGGCGTGGGGATGAAGAAGAACCGTTCGCCGGCGACTTCGTTAAAGCCCTCGCGCAACGTGTCGGGCCGGTACTTGGCGATGGTCTCGTTGATATCGGCGTATTGGAAGTTGACCCCCTCGATTTCCTCGCGAGTCATGTGGCCGGGTGCATAAGTAATGCGGAAGCGACCTTCCGACGAGCCGTGGATCAGGTGTGCCGTGCCGTGGGCGAAATCTTGCAGCAGCGGGTCGGTGCGGTACGCCTCCATCACCCGCGGCGTGCCCACGTAACCCACCTTGCGAATCAACTCGTCGACCTCGGGCTGCTCGCCGAATCGCTTTAGGCCCGGGGCGATGACAATCAGTTCGCCGCCGTCGGCAATGGCCATGCGCGTACGATACACGGCCTTGTTGGCCACCCACGTGCTGAAAAACTCGTCGCCCTGCATGACGCAAACGACCTTGTCCAACGGTTCGTCCAACGTCGTAATATTCTGCTCGCGCGACTGGCGGGCGGCGTCCAGGTAGGTGTCCAAGTCGTCGCCCACGTACACGCCCGTGTGGACCAGTTCGTCGTCGTCGTTGCGGCGCAACACTACCTGCACGTACAAGTCGGGCAGGTGGCCTAGATATTCCTCCTCGGCCTTATTAAAGCATTCGCGGACGGGCGTGACGAGGGTACCGAGGTTGTTCTCGATGCCATAGGAGGCCGAGGCCATGTGCGAGGTGCAAATCAGATCCTTGCCGGCAAGGCCGATGAAGTAGTTCTTGTTGTGGTTGGCAAAGCCCAGCACCTCGTGCGGCACGACATGGCCGACGTTGATGATGAGATCCCAAGGCTCTTCCATGAGCATTCGATTGAGCACGATGGGCATGGCCCAGTCGGCGGCGCCGCCCGTTTTTTCTTTGACGAAGCCAGCGGGAATCTCGCCCACTTGGACGGAGCCGTCGCGCCAGTCGTGTGGGTGGATGCGGTCGTTCGGGATGGCGCCGAACATGTGCCGGTTCTCCTCCGGCGTGTGCGGCACATGCTGGCCGAGCGTGGGAATGACATGCACGTCGGCCTCGCCGGCGAACTGGTTGTATAGTATTTCCGTGAGCCGTCCGGTGCCAGAGTGGGCTCGCGTAATATCGGGCGGGAGGAGCAAGACTCGCTTGGGCTTGGCGCAAATGCGTCGGCGGGCCTCGGCGGCCGTTTGTTCCATCAACGCTTCCAGTCGTTGCCAGTCGATTCGATCCGATGTTTCTGAAAACCAGGGCATGGGCAATCTCGCAACAATATTGGTATGGTGGAGCGACCTCACGGTCGCCTTTGATCGCAATCCTATCCGCCACCTGCGGCGCGGCCGGCGTGCAAAACTTGCAACAGAGCCTCGCAAGCCGACCATTTTACCCGGCCATCGGGCGTGCGCCCAGCGGCCGGCAGGGCACGACAGGAGGGCAAGATATTCTAGCGCGCTTGAGTTGGGCATGCAAGCGCGTGGGCATGGGCATGCCTTTCGGGGAGATTCCGTGTCACTTTCGAACCCTTCTCCGTGTGACGGCGATCTTTTGGGAGCATGGGCGCCTCAGCCTGAATGCGTCCCACGTCCGTTTCATTCAACCCATGGGCAACTCCCGATTCCGGACAACCGTCCGTACGGTTCGGAGGCAGGGGCGGCCAAATTGAATCGGCCGTCCCTACCCCCGTATCGTGCCATGGTCATCTTGGCCGTACTTGTTTTCCCGGCTTCTTGCCGCCAAGGAGCGTGAAGAATATTTTCACGCCGCTGGACGCTAACCGGACTACCCCCACGCATAAACGGCCCGCGTACTCCAGACAGCAAGAGACGTGTGGAAAGGGGCATTGTCTTGCGCTGCAGTGGCACGATGTGTCTCACGGCCGATAGCGTCGCATGACTTCGCTGCGATGCCGGGCACGATTCATGCCGAGAGAGCCCAGCGCGATGGCAACCGCCACGACGCCCAAGCCGATCAGGCCGATGGGTACGGCATGGGCGGTGACCCAGGCGGCGGAGTCGGCCTCACCCGCCGGCGGTGGCTCGGACGTGACGGGATATGGTTCGCTGCCCTCGCCCGGTGCCGGCTGGATGGCTTCCGGCTTTTCGGGCTGCCGCAGCGTGGCAGGGGCCGGATCAAGCGGGATGGAATCAGCCGCCGCATCTTTGAGTGTTTGGTCCGCGCCGGCTGGAGTGGCTGCGGGGGCCACACCGGAGGGCGAAGCCCCTTGCGAGCCGCCCAACGCGCCACGAAGGACGTCATGCAACGGGTCCGGCGCGGCGGCGGTGGGCGAATCTTCCTCGACTGCCGCGGCGACTTCGGCCGGCGGGCCGATTGCTTGCGACCCAGCAGGCACGCCGTACTCCGCAGCGACTTCGGCTTCTATCGTCTCCGGCAGCGGCCGTGAGACCAGTCCGCCGGCAAGCAGCGCGTCGCGTCCGCCGTTCTCGTTGAGGAAGGCGAAAAAGCTCTTCGCGGCGTCCGATGCCTTGGGCGAAAGGCAAAAAGCGACTGGGCTCGCCAACGGGTACCCTTCGGGTAGGCGGTTCGGCGTAGGCGCGTCGGCCTCCGTTTCATCCGGCGGGAGGATGGCCAGTAGCTTGACCTTCGTTTCATGCCGCGCGATCTTGGTCAGGTCCACCAGCCCCAGCGCGCCCGGTTGCGCGGCTACCGACAGCATCACGCGCTCCGAGTTCGGGCACACCGTCATCTTCGCCCGCTTCATGTCGGATCCCATCGCCCGGTCCACCAACTGCATGAGCGGATTGGTCGGCGGCAGGCCGTACAGCACGATCCTTTCGGCCGTACCCGTCGCGCCCGGCTACCGGTCGACTTCACCTGCGAGAATCTGCCGCAGGTCGTCCATGGTCAACTCGTGGAACTCATTCCTCGGATGCACCACCACGCCCACCGCCCGGCTGCCGAGCACCATCTCCTTCCCACCGGCCTCGGTCAGCCGCCCCCGCCCCGACGGCGGAGGAACCAGCCGGCGATCAGTCGAACCCCGGTTCGG